>PBRP01000095.1 GCA_002726655.1 Gammaproteobacteria bacterium | reverse complement strand
GTTTGTGGTGAGTGACGCTTGCATCAAATGCAAACACACCGATTGTGTGGAAGTTTGTCCCGTGGATTGTTTCTATGAAGGTCCAAACTTTCTTGTGATCAACCCTGATGAGTGTATCGACTGTGCCCTGTGCGAACCCGAGTGTCCGGTTGATGCAATCTTTTCAGAAGATGTGATACCCGAGAGCGAACAGGGTTTCCTGGAGCTGAACGCGGAGCTATGCGAAGTGTGGCCCAATATTACGGAGAAGATAGATCCTCCGCCTGATGCTGAAGAGTGGGCAGAGGTTAAGAACAAGCTGGAACATTTAGAACGCTAAACTGTTAGAACGCTAACTAACTAAATAGTGGAACGCTAAAATGCGAAACAGGAAGTGATCGGCGAATCACTTCCTGTTCCAGATTCCTTTCTTTGCATCCCTGCCGGCCGTGTTAGCCCCATCCTTTGTCCCCTTCATTCCTTGAAGAGGTGAAGCTATATTACCACTCCGTCCTATCCTGAAGGTCATCAAGATCAGGGCAGGAATTCCACCAAAATAAAAAATCCTTTATTTTCAGCATGTTAGCAAACATTTGTGCCGAAACTATGGCAAATGTCTTACAGGGTTTGCAGACATGTCTCACTAATCTTCGGGCAGGAGTCTGCCCCCCGGACTCTTCAGTTTTTTGGCAGGTAGCCGATGGGATCTTTTGGTTTGCCATCCCTTCGAATTTCAAAGTGCAGCATTTCCACGTTCGATGAGCTTGTACCCGCTTCTGCCAGCATCTGCCCGGCTTTCACATCATCACCTTCCGTGACCCTTATCTTGCGATTATTCCCATAGGCACTGAGGAAATGGTCATTGTGCTTAACAATCACCAGCTTGCCATAGCCACGCAGATTGCCCCCCGCATAGACGACAACACCATCCGCAGCAGCATTGACCCGGGCGCCTGGTTTCCCTGCTATATCAATTCCCTTACTCATTTTGCCATCAAAAAGCTTCAGGATTTCACCCTTCATAGGCCAGCGCCACCTCACGCTGCCGCCAGCGACCTTACTACTGCTCTGCTTTGAGCTGACAGGCTTCCCGCCTGTATTCTCTTTCTTGTCCCTGGCAGAAGTCTTTCTGGCGGCTGTTTTTCCATCAGCTTTGCCCCGGTCACCTAAGGCAATTTTCTGACCAATGAAGATGGTATAGGGCTGCGCAATTCTGTTTAGTCGGGCCAGACGCAGGTAATCTTTGCCGTAGAGAAAGGCAATGGAGTAGAGCGTATCGCCCCTCCTGACAACATGATATTTACTGGTTCCACCCAGGGTACTGACGGGCACATAAACCGGGCTGTTCTGGCACCCGGAAAGAACCAGTACCGAGCAGAGGCTCAGCAGCGCAATTTTAGCTTTCAGGGCCACTGTAAATCCTGGCTGCTTTTTGCAGCACGAGAACCAGGGCACCGCCAACGAGTGCACAACCAATGGCAGTCATAATTTGCGCATCCTGGCCGGTCAGGTTGCTATAGATATTGGGAAGCACGGGCTCCTGTATCAGTGGAATCTGACTGCCGTCTGCCTTGATCTGATAGCTGGTGGTATTTTTCCATGGCCAGAGTTTGGCCAGGGAACCGAGCATGAAACCCAATAGCACGGAAAGGGTATCGTTCCTGAACCGGGAGAACAATCGGGACAGCAGCTTAGAGAAGCTAACGAGGCCAATGGCCGCCCCAAGGGCAAGAAATGCCAGGTTTAGCAGGTCAAGGCTCTTGATTGCCTCGATGACGAAACCATACAAACCAAGCAGCAACAGTATGAAGCTGCCGGAAAGACCAGGAAGAATCCAGGCACAAACCGCTATCGAGCCGCCAACAAAAAGCATAAGAGGGGTTGGCTCCAGTGTAATTGGGACAAGGTGTGTGATTACAACCCCAATAACAACGCCGATGCCTATCCCCAAGCCTGTCTGGATACCAAACGACTCCAATTCCTGGGAAACAACCAGTGCGGACACCACTACCAGGCCGAAGAAAAAAGACCAGATTGCGATCGGCTCATGATGCAGCATATAACTCACGGCACTGGCAAATATCAGAATAGAAATGCCCATCCCGGCGAATAGAACCAGAAGGAAGGTCGCATCTACTTTTTCCCAGGTTGATTTCAGACCCTCGTCTTTCAATCGCAAAATCAGGTAGGGAGTAAATTGCCTGATCGCATTAATCAAGCGCTCATAAATCCCGGAAATAAATGCGATAGTCCCGCCAGACACCCCCGGGACAACTTCAGCCGCTCCCATCACCAGGCCGACAGCAGCAATCCTGAAAAGCTCCCGCAAATTTTTCATGCTTTCCCCGCCAGAAGCGGCACAAACTTTACTGCCTCCAGCACCTCTGAGCTCAACTCACCCATGGCGTTAGTTGTCACCGTCAATTGCTGATTCCGCCCATGACCCACGGGGGCAATCATCCGCCCGCCCTCCGCCAGCTGTGCGATCAGCTCGTCCGGTATTATCCTTGGGGATGCTGTAACAATGATGGCATCATAGGGTCCTCTCTCCGGCCATCCCATGCCGCCATCAGCATGCTTGTATTGTATATTGCGCAGACCGAGCAGCTTGAATCGTGAGACCGCCTTCTCAAGCAGACCTGAAATTCTTTCAACGGTGAAAACCTTATCTGCCAGCTGGGCTAAAATGGCAGCCTGGTATCCGGAACCCGTACCAATCTCCAGTACCCTGTTAAGGGGACCTCCGGCAAACAGCACCTCTGTCATCCTCGCAACCATGTAAGGTTGAGAGATTGTCTGGTTAAACCCTATAGGAAGAGCTGTGTCTTCATATGCCCTATGAGCCAGAGCCTCATCTATAAAGGCATGACGCGGTGTGGAATTGATCACATCAAGGATTCGCTCATCGCGGATACCCTGGTCTCGCAATCGCCGTACCAGCCTATCGCGGGTTCTTTGTGACGTCATACCCACGCCATCCAAGTTAAGCTCGTTACTCAATGCTCGGATTCCTTATAGTCCATCATTTCTCTCAGCACACTGGTCGCAAAGGATCCGGAAGTCAGAGAAAATGTTAAGATCAGGCATTCTCCCTCAAACCGCCATCGCAAATCCTGTGGCTTCAACTTCAGGTTTCGTGATCCAGACTTGACTCGCCGCTCCTGTAAACCTGCGCACCAGTGCTCGCATTCCTCTGGCAGATTATCTTCACCGGGCCGAGGATCACGCGACATGCCATACATAGGCCCGGATTCATCATCGGATATTCCCAGCCAGCCATCCTCAGATATTTTCGATGATAGGAAGTGATTAAACATATAGGCCCGTGCTGCGGAAAGGTAGATATCCCTGTTGTGCCGAATGGATTTGCACCCCTTAAGCAATTTGTCAGCATACTCAAGGTTGCCATTTTCCCTGCCAAACCTCTGTTCTCCAAAGTAATTGGGGACACCATTATCACGAAGCTGATGCAGGCAGCTTTCTAGCACCTTATGATCCGCTGGCTCACTTGATACCTGCCGCAACGTCAGTTCAAACATATTCCCGGCCAAATCTCCCTTGCGCAATTTTCTGGCGTGTCTCGTTACTTCAAGTAACTCCACCCCCTCTATTTCAAGCATCTCCCAATTGGGACCCTGCTCGCCTGGCAAATAACAGCTGAACCATTGCTCAGTAATCGCATACCGATCCTTGCGCCCTGCAAAACCGATATCCTTATGGGAAGTCCCGGCAAAATCTGCCAGTTGACTTGCTACCCATCCGGTATTGGCATTGGTCTTTCGAACCTTGAGGTAAACATGTTCACCGGAACCAGACAGGCTGTAATCAGGTAACTCAAATACCTTGAAATCTTCCGCGTCCGTTTTAATGGTTCCCGAAACGGTTGGCTTGCCATAAGCATAAGAAAAATCAGTACTAAAAGTCATGGGCCGGCACTTACCAGCAATACGGTCGCCTGTGCCGCAATGCCTTCTTCCCTGCCGAGGTACCCCATTTTTTCCGTCGTGGTTGCCTTGATGCTGACCTGTGACATTTCAACATTCATGTCCCTGGCAAGGGCTCTCCTCATGTCATCAGCATGATTTCCTATTCTGGGTTTTTCCGCAATGATTGTAATATCAGCATTGCCAAGCACATAGCCAGCAGCAGTTACCTTCTGGTAGGCAGAGCGCAACAATTCCCTGCTATCAATTCCCTGGAACGCCGGATCCTTATCCGGGAAGTGACCACCAATATCCCCGAGGGCCAGAGCACCTAACAATGCGTCCACAAGTGCATGTATCGCCACATCCCCATCAGAGTGCGCGATCACAGTCCGATCGTGAGGAATTGCGCATCCACCAAGCATGATCTCGTATTCACCCGTTTCGGCACTGAATCGATGTGCGTCGAATCCCTGCCCGATCCTCATGACTGCAGCTCTCGTGAATGTAGCTCCTGTGAATTTCGTTCCCGTGACAAATGCAAGCTGGCCACCTTTAGATCCTCTCTGGTAGTCACCTTAATGTTGTCACCATGACCCTGCACCATCTTTGGCCTATGACCCAGGAGTTCCACCGCCGAAGCTTCATCTGTGACACCAGCAGGTGCAGCTTGCAGTGCATGCATCAGCAACCCATGACGGAATAACTGTGGCGTCTGCGCAAGCCACAACTGTGACCGATCCTGCGTTTCAATCACGCTGCCTTTTTCAACCCTTTTCACTGTGTCAGTAACTGGAATACCCAGCAACCCGCCGACCTCGTGGTCCTGGAGCTCACCGCAAAGAGAAAGGATATCAGCTATCCTTACACAGGGACGCACCGCATCATGCACCATAACCCATTCGTTGGGGCCGCTTTGAAGATCTTTCAAACCACTGAGCACAGAGTCGATACGCTCAGCACCGCCGCAGACTACCTCACATTGATCAACAACGGGAATGGACTTAAAAAGGTTGTCTTCTGCCGAAACAACCAGCACCAGAATTTTGGGTCGCAACCCCAGAATTTTGATCAGTGTATGTTCCAGTATGGTCTTGCCCGCGATCTGAATATATTGCTTTGGTTCTTCCGCCCCCATTCTGACCCCAAGGCCTGCTGCGGGTACAACTACCGAGATTCCGTCCAGGGATTCGACGTGGCTCATGGCTGACTATGCCCTTAATCTTCAAGAAGGAGAAAGAAAGTTTCACCCTCTTTGATCAATCCGAGCTCATTTCGCGCTTTGGCCTCGATAGCCTCAAGACCGTCACGCAAATCCATAATCTCTGCTTTGAGAATATCGTTTCGTCGATGTTTTCGCTGGTTTTCAGCAGTCTGCCTGTCCACCTCTGAGCGCAATCCACTGACATGTGCCAGGCTGCCTTCACCGATCCAAAGTCGCGCCTGCAGTCCCACTGTCATGAGAATGAATATTGCAACAAGGATACGATTCAGTTTCATCAAAAGGTACTCACCGCTTAAATTCACCCCGCCCTTTAAACAGGGCTGATGAATGATCTTCAATTCTAAGCAACCTGTTATATTTTGCCACCCTGTCCGACCTGCAAAGTGAACCAGTCTTAATCTGACCAGCGGCTGTAGCTACTGCAAGGTCAGCGATGGTTGTGTCCTCTGTTTCCCCTGATCGATGAGAAATCACGGTGGTGTAACCGGCATCTCTGGCTATACTGATCGCCTTCAGCGTTTCTGTCAGGGTGCCAATCTGATTTACCTTGATGAGTATTGAATTCGCAACACCAACTTCGATACCCTTCGTTAGTATTTTTGGGTTGGTTACAAAAACGTCGTCCCCAACCAGTTGGCATTTATCACCCAGCTTTTTAGTCTGGTATGCCCAGCCATCCCAATCAGCTTCATCGAGGCCATCCTCAATCGACAAAATCGGATACCGCGAAACAAGGTCATCGAGGTAGTCGGTGAATTCTTCAGAGGAATAGCTTTTCCCCTCCCCCGAGAGTACATATTGACCATCCTTGTAGAATTCGGAGGCCGCACAATCCAGCCCCAGGTAAACATCCTTGCCCGGAACATAACCGGCACGCTCGATAGACTCCACTATGGCGGCCAGCGCCGCCTCATTACTGGCAAGGTTCGGTGCAAACCCACCCTCATCCCCAACGGCTGTACTGAGATTCTGTTTCATCAGCACGTCTTTCAGGGTGTGAAAAACTTCGGCACCACACCGCAGCGCCTCGGAAAAACTTTCTGCGCCAACGGGCAGAACCATGAATTCCTGGATATCCACATTGTTGTCGGCATGTTCACCACCATTGAGAATATTCATCATAGGCACTGGCATGCTATAGCGACCCGGGCTGCCATCCAATTCTGCTAGATATTCGTACAGTTCCAGCTTTCTGTCCTTGGCTGCCGCCGCTGCGGAAGCAAGTGAGACAGCAAGAATGGCATTTGCACCCAGAACTTCCTTGTTTTCAGTTCCATCCAGGTCCAGCATTATGGTATCCAGATCAGACTGATCTCCCACATCCCTGCCGAGCAGCCTTTCGCGAATCTTAGTGTTCACGTTTTCAACCGCCTTGAGTACTCCTTTGCCCTTGTAGCGAAGAGGATCCCCATCGCGCAGTTCCAATGCTTCCCGCGAGCCCGTAGAAGCTCCTGACGGCACGCATGCAGACCCAACGTTCCCCGTGGCTAATTCGACGTCAGCTTCCAGGGTGGGATTACCTCTCGAATCAAGTATTTCCCATGCTCTTATATCTATTATTTCAGTCATTGTTCTCTTACCACTATTCCTTTATATCTGTTCCCTTATATGGGTTCCTTTACAACTTGATCAATACGTTGCAATACCGATAACAAATCTGCCATTTCCGCCAGAGGCCAGCTATTGGGCCCGTCACTCATCGCCTCATCAGGGCTGGCGTGAGTCTCCATAAAGAGGCCGTGTACGCCCGCGCCAACCGCCGCCCGGGCAAGAACAGGAACCATGTCCCTGTCACCACCGGAACTGGACCCCTGGCCCCCTGGTAATTGCACACTGTGGGTTGCATCAAAAATTACCGGACAACCCGTTTCTTTCAGCACGGCCAGTGAGCGCATGTCGGATACCAGGTTATTGTAGCCAAAGCTCACACCACGCTCGCAGACCATGATATTTTCATTGCCCACAGCTTTTGCTTTCTCCACGACATGAACCATGTCCCATGGCGCGAGGAACTGTCCTTTCTTGATGTTTACGGGAAGATTCATTGCCGCCACATTCTGGATAAAACCGGTCTGGCGGCACAAAAATGCAGGTGTCTGCAGCACCGAGACCACTGAGGCCACCTCATCAAGCGGTGTATCTTCGTGAACGTCAGTCAGTACCGGCACACCTATCTGCGACCTCACACTATCCAGAATTTTCAGACCCTCGCTAATGCCAGGGCCACGATAACTATGATGGGAAGAGCGGTTCGCCTTATCGAAAGAAGACTTGTAGATGAAAGAAATATCCAGGCTATTGCAGATTTCCTTTAGCTCTCCGGCAGTATCCAGTGCTGACTGCTCCGATTCAATCACGCAGGTTCCGGCGATCAGAAAAAAAGGCGAGTTATCACTAACCTCAAATCCACAAAGATTCATGGTCACCCTTTATGCGCCAGAGCCGCTTCGATGAAACTCCTAAACAGAGGATGCCCCTCTCTTGGAGAAGAGGTAAATTCCGGATGGAACTGACTGGCAACAAACCAGGGATGATCTTTCAGTTCAATGACTTCAACCAGTGATTTATCAACGGAATGACCGGCGACCCGAAGCCCTTTAGCTTCAAATTCAGGGATATATTTTGGATTAACCTCATAGCGGTGGCGATGCCGCTCCAGGATGGAAGGTTGACCATATATCTTGTAGGTGAGGGACTCACAGGACAACTGGCATTCCTGTTCACCCATTCTCATGGTGCCACCAAGGTCTGAATCCTCATCTCGGGTTTCCACATCCCCTTCACTATTGGTCCACTCCGTTATCAGGCCAATAACCGGATACCGTGTATTCGGATTTACCTCGCTGGTGTGTGCACCTTCCAGGCCGGCGACATTTCTGGCAAAGTCTATAATCGCCGCATGCAGCCCGTAACAGATACCCAGATACGGAATCTTATTTTCCCGGGCATATTTTGCAGACGCAATCTTGCCTTCAAATCCCCTGGCGCCAAACCCGCCGGGAACAAGGATGGCATCAGCATCCTTGAGAATCTCAATACCATTTTCTTCAATTTCAACTGAATCAATGAATTCAACATCCACATCGGTTTCTGTATGGATACCTGCATGAAGCAGTGCCTCGTTCAGCGATTTGTACGCATCCAGCAGGTCCATGTACTTGCCGACCATTTTCAATTTGATCTGATGCCTGGGGTTCTGCTGTGCCTCAACCACATTCATCCAGTCCGTCAGGTCTGCCTCATGACAGTCGAGACCCAGTTTCTCTACAACTATGTCATCCAACCCCTGATCATTCAGCATGGATGGTATTTTGTAGATTGTTGGCGCGTCTACCAGGGGGATTACGCTACTTGGCTCAACATTCGTAAATAGTGCAATCTTGTCACGGGCACTCTGGCTGATTTCGTGGTCAGAGCGCACGACCAGGATATCCGGTTGTAGTCCTATAGAACGCAGTTCCTTGACGGAATGCTGCGTTGGCTTGGTCTTTGTTTCACCGGCGGTTGCTATATAGGGGACCAGTGTCAGGTGCATCAGCAGGGCTTTTTTTGAACCCAATTCAAATCGCAACTGCCTTACCGCTTCCAGAAATGGCTGGGACTCAATATCGCCGACGGTACCGCCTATCTCCACGAGAGCAACATCGAAACCAACACCACCCTGGAGAATCCTGGCTTTGATTTCATCGGTAATGTGAGGAATCACCTGGATCGTGGCACCGAGATAATCGCCCCTGCGTTCTTTGGCGATCACATCGGCATATATCTGACCAGTAGTGAAATTGTTATTGCGCTTCATCCTGGTGTGGATAAACCGCTCATAGTGGCCAAGATCCAGATCAGTTTCAGTGCCATCAGCGGTGACAAAGACTTCACCATGCTGCAGTGGACTCATGGTTCCCGGATCCACATTGATATATGGATCGAGTTTTTGCATGGTGACTTTCAGCCCTCTGGCTTCAAGGATAGCACCAAGGGATGCGGCGGTTATGCCTTTCCCCAGTGAGGAAACCACACCACCTGTAACAAATATAAAGCGCGACATTTAACTCCCATCTGAATGTAAGAATAGCCAACAAGGAAGTGGCCAAGATGGGATTCTAGATTATCATTTAAGCAGGTTTGTCTCAATGTAATTCGATGGGAACCAGTAATAAATCACTTGGTTTCCCCCGTGAACACGGATCAAACCCGATCCCGGATTTCGAATGAAAACACCCAGCCCAGTTCCTGGCTCCCAGCCTGTCGATCCTGGGCTTCTATTGGGCACATATTCCATGCCGGGATGCCCGGTACTGCTATCAGTTGATCAGCTTCGTAGATCAACGGCACTCTGTTCCGTACCCAGGATGGCAACTGATTCTCCTGGAAAATATTCTTCAGGGTTCGTAATTGTTTTCGCCGAATCTTTTCACCACCTTGCCTGAACCGACCTTCAAGGCCCATCTCATTATTAACGGTGACTCCTTGCCCCTTAATCCGCTCGATAGATAGCAGCCCACCGGATACTGCAAAGGGCTCGCTACCTTGAATCTTGAATACGGATGAAATATCCACTTGAGGCATTGAATTCAGAAGAAAAATGAAATCATCATGACGTCTTAGCTCATACCCACCCCACGCAAGCAACGGGGCAGCATCCCTGGGCGAGTTCAACATGGCATGGACGCATTGACGAAGTGCTTTCCCCGAAGGAAACCCGACCTGCTTGCGCCGCATCAATTCTCTAAGCAGGTTAACCACGCGCAGTTCACCCAATTCGCCTATAACACGCAGACTTAGGCCATCATCATCAGACAGGGCGGAATCAAGATCACTTTCTGCAATATTTTCAATCAGCTGTAGGGCTTGTGTATCTCGCTCATGGGCATTGATTAACGCCTGCTCCGCTGCAGGGAACCTTGCTGCGATCTTTGGCAGGAGTTCGTGGCGCAAAAAATTCCTGTCCATACCAAGGTCCATATTCGTGTTGTCTTCAACCCAGGAGAGTTTGTTTTTCCTACAATAGCTAAGAATCTCGTGGCGGCGAGTTTCCAGTAAGGGGCGAAATAATTTCACGCCAGCAATCGCCCTTTTCACTGGCATGCCCTGAACGCCGAATACCTCGCTGCCACGAAACAGATTAAGCAATACGGTTTCAAGCTGATCATCCATATGATGAGCCAGCAGCAGCAAATCACGGGGTCTTAAAAATTCTTCAAACGCGGCATACCGTGCGAGCCTTGCATTTTCTTCAATGCTACCTTTAGTGTCGACTTTGACCGATACACTTCTAATTTCTACACCCAGCAAATCGCATAAGTCTTCACAAAACTTCTGCCATTCCGACGCTTCTTTTTGCAAACCATGATTGATATGAATCGCAACAACTGGCACGCCAACCTGTGAGTGAACAAGCCAATGCAGCAGGGCAACCGAATCTGCCCCACCGCTCAAGGCGACCACCAGCCTGGCAATATCATCGGCAATCAACCGCTCAAGCTCACGCTTGTTTCTAACTATCATAGGCTTCTAACTATCAATGTAAGGGGCGCTATGAATAGTCCAGGTGGACATGATCTTCGCCATAGTGATCCTTCAGGTTTTCTATCAGGTCATCATCAGGTTTTACCCGCCATTCATCCCCAAGTATTACTTCTGCTTGTGCATCAATGCTGGCATAGGCGACGGAGAACCTGCAGCCCATACCACTATCACCCTTGTATGGAGTGAGGATCTGTTTCAACTCTTGCGCGAAATCGCCATTCAGAGTACTACCGCTCACACTCACCCGAAGCTTGATCAGATTTTTTTGCCTCGCATCAACCAATTCAAAAACTTCATTTGCTCGCATGCGTACACCGCCTGCGTATTCATCAGTAGCCGCGGTACCTTTCAGCACGATGATTGAGTCCTTCTGCAGACTCTCTCGATGTTGATCGAGAAGCTCTGCATATACCGAGGCTTCCATCCTGCCTGTGCCATCATCAAGTGTGATGAAGGCAATGTTCTCTCCCTTGCGACTTTTCATTGTCCTGGTTGCAACAATCAGCCCGGCAATAGATTGCTCATCATTGCTTGCCCGCAAATCACAGATTCGTGTTTTTGCCAGGTATTTCAGCTCACGGCGGTACACATCAATCGGGTGACCGGACAGATACAGACCCAGGGAAACACGCTCCTTAACAAGGCGATCCTTCAGGGTCAGGCAATGAAGGTCATCAATATGATTGTAATCATTATCCATACCTGCAGTCATCAGACTGACTTCACCGAACAGGTCCGTGTGACCACTGTCGGCATTCCTGGCCTTCTGATCCGCCAGATGTATCGCATCTTCCTGGTTGGCAAAAAGTAATGCTCTTTTATACCCAACCTGGTCGTGATGGCTCGCTGCCGCCTGTACCAGATCGTCCATGGCTCCACTGCCAATCAGCGCTTCTATCGCCTTCTTGTTCGCTTTTCGTGTATCCACACGTCCACAGAAATCAAACAGGTCCTTGAAAGGTCCAGACTCCCCACGACTGTTGACGATATTTTCCACGGGTCCTGCACCCAGCCCCTTGATCGCCCCAAGCCCGTATACAATACTTTCTCTGTCTTTGGCGACAAATCGAAATTCGCCCTGGTTAATAGCTGGAGGAAGCAATTCCAGGTTCATCTCCCTGCACTCTTCTACATTGATCACCACCTTGTCGGTATTCTGCATATCTGCCGACAAAACGGCCGCCATGAAATCCGCCGGGTAATAGTGCTTCAACCAGGCAGTCTGAAAGGCGATCAGCGCATAGCAGACTGAATGAGGTTTATTAAAACCATAACCGGCAAACTTCTCCATTAGGTTAAAGATGTGGTCTGCCTGATCTCTTTCGATTCCGCGGGCATCTGTACCAGCAAGGAATACCTCACGTTGTTTTGCCATTTCTTCAGGTTTCTTTTTGCCCATAGCACGGCGCAGCAGGTCCGCATCCGCAAGGGAATAGCCGGCTAGGATCTGGGCAATTTGCATCACCTGTTCCTGGTACAACATCACTCCATAAGTGCCCTCAAGGACATGTTTCAGGCTCGGATGCAGGTAGTCAACTTCTTCAATACCGTGCTTACGCTTAATGAAGTCATCGGCCAGTTGCATAGGTCCCGGCCGAAATAGCGCTACCAGCGCCACGATATCGGCAAAGCGACTGGGTTTAACCTTCTTCATCAACTCCTTCATTCCACGCGATTCCAGCTGAAATACTGCTGTTGTTTTCGCCTGTTTCAGGTCAGCGTAGATTTGCGGATCTTCAAGATCAATCGTATTGATATCGACGAGCGCCTCGCCCGCAGCAGCACGGCTAGCATTGATGCTCTTTACTGCATTATCGATTATCGTCAGGGTCCGAAGGCCAAGAAAATCAAACTTCACCAACCCAGCCTGCTCCACATCAACCATGTCAAATTGCGTCATTAGACCAACGCCGGTTTCATCACAGTATGTAGGTGAGAAATCCGTCAGCCGCGTCGGTGCAATAACCACTCCACCGGCGTGCTTACCCACATTGCGTGCCAGTCCTTCCAGCTTGAATGCCATTTCCATAATCTCATCAGCATCTTCATCCCCCTCAATGAACTCCTGCAGCAGGGGTTCCTCTTCCAGCGCCCGGGCCAGCGTCATGCCGGGCTCAAAGGGGATGAGTTTGGATAATTTATCAGCCAGCCAGTAGGGTTTACCCTGCACCCGTGCCACATCCCGCACCACGGCTTTTGCAGCCATGGTGCCGAAGGTAATGATCTGGGATACTGCTTCGCGACCATAGCGCTCGGTCACATGCCGTATAACCTGGTCCCTGCCATCCATACAAAAGTCGATATCGAAATCCGGTAGCGACACACGTTCAGGATTCAGGAGCCGCTCGAACAGGAGGTCATACTTTAGCGGGTCAATGTCCGTAATTTTCAGGGAGTAGGCGACAAGCGAAGCCGGACCTGAGCCTCGACCCGGACCCACTGGGATTCCATGGTCTTTCGCCCACTGGATAAATTCCATAACGATAAGGAAGTACCCGGGAAACCCCATGCTGTTGATAATACCCAGTTCAAACTCAAGCCGTTCATCGTAAGGTTTTCGCTGAGCCGCGAAGTCTGATGAGTCAGGGTCGAAAATTAATGCCAGCCGGTCATTCAGACCTTGATTTGACAGTTCAGTTAAGAATTCTTCGATGGTCCTGCCCTCGGGAACAGGATATTCCGGCAGGTAGGAATTGCCGAGGTCCATATCAACACTACATCGCCGGGCAATCTCAACACTGTTCTCTAATGCCTCAGGCAGATCATTGAACAGCGCAGCCATTTCATCCGCTGACTTCAGATACTGTTCTTCAACATAGCGGCGCTCACGCCTGGGATCATTGAGTGTCCTGCTGTCATGAATGCAGACCCTGACCTCATGGGCCTCAAAGTCACCCTTTTTCAGGAAACGAACATCATTGGTCGCAACAACAGCGCAGTCCAGGTTTGCCGCAAGCTCAACCGCTTGGTCAATATATTCTTCCTCTCCTGGTCGTCCGGTACGGTGCAATTCCAGGTAGAAATCGCCTCCGAATATCGATATCCACCGCCGCGTCAGAGCTTCTGCCTCGTCAATGTTACCGGTGAGAATGGCCCTGCCAACATCACCTTCCCTGCCAGCCGACAGGGCGATCAGCCCTTCAGCCCTTTCTTCGATCCAGGACTTTTCAAGTGCCGCATGACCAGAAGCCTGGCCCTCTGTATAGCAGCGGGACAAAAGCTCTATCAGATTTTTATAACCTGCATTGGTGCGGGCAATCAGTACAAGGGGGGTTGGATCTTCGTCGCTTTGATCAGCCACGACCAGGACATCAGCGGCGATGATGGGTTTGACCCCTGCACCGGATGCTGCATTGTAGAATTTCACCAGGGCAAACAGGTTGCAGTAGTCGGTAACGGCGACAGCAGGCATCAGGTTGTCCCTAAGCGCTTCCACAAGAGGCTTAATTCTCACAATGCCGTCTATCATGGAGTATTCGGAATGTACTCGAAGATGGACGAATGATGGCTTCATTTAGGGAGTCTTGGGACCTGCTTTATTACAATTTTGAGGCAGTAGGAACTTGATCAATAGTATACGAAGGGTGGTTATCACTAAAGAGGTATAGCGATAAAAGCGTGCACAGCAGGGAACGGCAGATAAATTCCCTCATTGCCGCCGATGACGCTGTAACTTGTAGTGAACTAGCGCATTTGAACCAGTCCACTAAACCAAACCATTCGGGATGCTTACAATAGCCCTTAGTTACACATCGGATTGGATAGTCTGGTACCTAATCTTCTGTGGCACCGGCTAGGCGCCCCCAGCTCGGCGCTCCCACCGTTCCCGCAGCTCGGCGCTCCCAGCTCGGCGCTCCCAACCATCCCTGGCGCTAGCCACGTCAGATCATGTACCAGACTATCCAATCCTAACCTCTGAAATTCGTCGAATGAATATCGGATCAAGGCTAGAATGCGCTCTACTTTTCAACTGAATAATTGAAGGGCAACGGCATACAGCATGAAAGAAGGCGATAGAGAAACAGAAGTCGACTGGTTTATTTTCGGAACCGGCAGTGCGCTGCTGATACTAGTCATTCTTCCCATCGTTTTCTTCCCTGAAATGAGTCAAAGCGTGATTGGTGAAATATTTGCTTATATCACCCACACACTGGGCATCGTCTATATCATCGCTGCAATTGGGACAATCGGGCTGCTTATCTGGATCGCCCTGAGTCGTTATGGCGGCATTGTGCTGGGTCAAGCTGATAAACCCGTATATTCTGAATTCAGCTGGGCAGCAATGTTATTTTGCGCCGGTATGGGTGCGGCACTGATTTACTGGGCCGCTGCAGAGTGGGCGTTTTACTACGTATCACCACCCTTCGGGATTGAGCCAAAATCCAATGCTGCCATTTCCTGGGCCACGAGCTATGGCATCTTCCACTGGGGTCCAATTGGCTGGGCATTCTACTGCCTGCCAGCGGTTGCACTTTCCTGTAGTTACCACATCAAACAAGTTCCCTCACTGAGGCTGAGCGCAGCCTGTGAGCCGCTGCTAAAACAACAGACCAAAAAATGGCCGGGAAGGATTATTGACCTCCTGTTCATTATCGGGCTGCTTGGCACAGCCGCGACCGGGCTCGGGCTGGGAACCTCGGTTATTTCCTCTGCAGTGTCTCGCCTGACGGACCGTCCCGATGACACGCTCATGCAACTTGCAATAATTACTACCGCTACCCTGATGATCGCCTATAGCGTGGCACGAGGTCTGGACAAGGGCATCAAGATATTGAGCAATATCAATGTAGTACTGGCACTGATGTTCATTCTGTTTATTCTGCTGGCCGGCCCGACACGCTTTATTGTCGAGATGGGGGTCATGTCCCTAGGTAAGGTCATTCAGAACTTTGTCCTGATGCTAACCTGGACCGACCCCCTCCAAACCAGTGATTTCGTCGAGAGCTGGACAGTTTTCTACTGGGCCTGGTGGATAGCACTGGGACCTTTTGTTGGTATGTTTGTCTGTAAGATTTCAGAGGGGAAGACAATCAGGGCTGTGATCTTTGGCATGCTGGGCTGGGGCAGCCTCGGGTGCACGCTATTTTTCATTATTCTCGGCAATTACGCGCTGTTTCTCGAGACCAGCGGCGCATATCCTGTCGTGCAGGAGGTCATGGAGGTGAGCCCGTCGGCAGCAATCATCAGTATTATCAACCTTCTGCCATGGGGTTCATTCTGGCTTGCGTACCTTGCAGTCATCGGTCTCATATTCATCGCGACCACCTATGATTCAGCGTCCTATACGCTGGCGGCGGGCGCCACAAAATCACTTGGAGAGCACGACCATCCGGCACGCTGGCACCGTATATTCTGGGCAGTAGCGCTAGGCATACTGCCCATCTGTCTGCTGTTTCTGGGCGGCCTGCGGGTGTTACAAACAGCTTCGGTGGTTGCTTCCATTCCACTCCTGCTGGTGTATCTGCTGCTGGCTGTCTCGGCAGTTAAAACCCTGCGAGAAGCTTACGGGAAGAACGAGTAGGAGCCTGGCCTAGGCCACAGTTTTATCTATAACCCATTATTCTACAGAGAGCACCATCCGGCGCGGCTTTCATGCTGATCTCATCGCCAAGATTAATGACCCGCGGTGCTTCAGGATTATATTCCTGCCATTTAGCCTGCCCATTACCGTTTGGGTTACCCAACCGCGCAAAATTCAACCAGTACTGCTGCACCTGTAAGGTTAACCTGTCATCACCTTCATTGGTTACCAACCAGTCATCATGAGTGCCAAACACATAGGGGATCTCCGCACCATGATAGGCGCCCACCTGCCGCCCGAGAGGACCCTCACGGACCCGAGTAAAATGGTAGACATAGGCAGATTGCTGCCTCGCAGAAACCGCACCGGCCATCTCAAGGGATGGGCAAAGCATATAATAGGCAGTGGCAATACGATCTAGTTTGTTCTTCCGATCAAGTGGTGAGAGAAGATGCTCAATCTCTGTCCTTTGTTCCAACAGCTCATAACTTCGCAGATGACCATCCAGATCATCCCCATCGCCGATATACATAAGCCATTCACTGGCATTGGTACCAATCATCAGCGGCACCGCAACCTGCCTGCCTGCATCAAAAACCTCATATGGAGATGCCGTAAGGCCATGCCCGCCAATGGCAGCGCCATACTCCAATCCAGGCAGGTGTTGTTCCACAGCTGCCAGTAGATCTTCGGCATCCAGGTTTCGCATTGTTGCTACTCCCTCAATATCGAGCCGTCGTGACAGTGCCGAACCCGTCCTGGTTTGTTCAATAAGCGTTTCGGTCTGATGTTGCTGATACCCTGCACTCTGATGGATAGCCCGGTGAAACAGCCCGTCTGCCATCGGTGAAGCCATCAGATAACCAATGTTTGCAGCACCAGCCGATTCACCAAATATTGTGACGTTGCCTGGATCACCACCGAAATCATCTATGTGTGACTGAATCCATTGCAGCGCCGCGATCAGATCAAGCAATCCATAGTTCCCTGCGGTGCCGGATTGTTCTTTTATCAGATCCGGATGAGAGAAGAAGCCGAATATACCGTTTCGATAAGGTACAGACACCACCACCACATCCTGTTTTGCCAAAACCTGGCCATGGTAGTTGGGTTCATAACTCCAGCCACCCTTGTTGCTGCCGCCATGAATCCAGACCATCACCGGCATCTTTTCATCAGGTTTAAGGTCCCGTGACCAGATATTCAGATAAAGACAGTCTTCGTCGTAACCCCCTTCGGGTGATTTGATCAAATCCGGATCTTTACCCCCGAAGCGCACCAGGTCTTTGTACCAGTTTTCAATGTGTGGACCCTGCATGCAGGCAGGAGCAAAGTGATCGGCAACATGGGATTGCTTCCTGGGATGGTAAGGCGCTGGTGGCTGCCAGCGAAGATCTCCAACCGGAGGCGTAGCGAACGGGATTCCCTTAAAAGCGTAAACTCCATGACTATCTTCGACACCTGTCCAGGATTCCGGGGCAAGCCCATTGAATTCAGCCGCCTGGGCACCAGCGAGCAGGGCAATGGTAAGTATGAGACTTATTAGCGCTCGCATATCAGACAATAGTCGCCAGCGCATCCAGCACCGCATTGGGTTGTTCTGCAAGCATTGAATGGCCACAGGGGTTTAGCCGAACTACACGGCAATCGGCAATGTTGTCTGCCACTGCCTGTGCACTGACTGGGGCGGTCATCTTGTCCTGCTCCCCTATAATAATCAGTGTAGACGCCGTTACCTGCATTGCGATTTCATCTCCATTGGCAAACTCATTACACGCATTCAAGTCGGTAAAAAAGGCACCATCATTTGCCATCTCCAGCAAACGCTGACCAGACATGGTCATGCACATTCCCGGATTTTCGCAGCCACCCATCTGGCCAAAACTGCTATGGCTCCAAGTATTGGCCATATCGATAGCATCATGGTGATTGTCCTTCGCCGCATCAAGGAGCTGGTCGGTAACCGGCATAGGCGTTGAAGTACCAAGCAGAGCCAGCACCCTGGTTTTCCCCGGGTAGCGAGCCGCGAAATTCAGCGCGATCAGGGACCCCAGACTATGACCGACAATGGCAGCCGAGGCTATGTCAAGCTCACCCATGGCGTCACTGAGCCAATCGGCAAAACCATCAATACTGACTGGTGATTCACCAACAGAACGACCGTGATCAGGAAGATCCAGCGCGTAAACATTGTAGCCATGCCGGGCAAAGTATCGGGCGGGCAAGACCCAAACGCTGTGATCCATTGCCGCGCCGTGCAGGAAAATTACACTGGGCTGACCCGCCTTTATGTTTCCCGTACCTTTACTATAAAAGGTCTTGTAACCATTCACTTCAACATACATGAGACTAGCCTCCCCTTGCGCTGCGTTGCGATGCACGTAATCCGCGGCGGAGATCCGCTGTCAGATCGCCAGGATCTTCGAGCCCAATAGAAAGACGAATCAACCCCTCCGATATGCCAGCGGACGCCAGTGCATCTTCATCCATGCGATGATGAGTCGTGCTGGCAGGATGAATAACCAGTGACTTTGCATCACCAACATTGGCAAGGTGCGAAAACAGCTCAAGACTTTCAATAAATTTGATGCCGGCAAGACGACCTCCCTTTATCCCAAAACTGAAAACTGAGCCCGAGCCCCTGGGTAAGATCTGTTTTGCCAGTTCATGATCTGGATGACCGGGCAACAAGGGGTGATTCACCCACTCTACCTGTTCCTGTTCAGCCAGAAACTCTACAACTGTTTTCGTATTCTCCACGTGACGCTGCATTCTCAAGGGCAGCGTCTCTATACCTTGCAGGATATGAAATGCGGTGGTTGGGCTCATGCAGGCACCAAAGTCTCTTAACCCTTCCTTGCGTGCCCTGGTAATAAAAGCGGCAGGACCAAATTCCTCCGCGAAATTCAGGTCGTGAAATCCGGCATAGGGTTCCGTAAGGGTGGGAAACTTGCCTGAAGCTTCCCAGTCAAAAGTGCCGCCATCAACCAGCAGACCACCAATAACAACACCGTGGCCGGAAAGGAACTTGGTCGCGGAATGTACTACCAGATCCGCGCCTAGGTCGATTGGCCGGCACAAATAGGGTGTGGCAAAAGTCGCGTCCACCAGCAATGGCAGTCCGGCTGTATGGGCAAGAGCCGAAATTTCAGGCACGTTCAAGACCTCCAGTCCCGGATTACCGAGGATTTCAGAGAAAATGAGACGTGTATTGGGCTTAATGGCTGCCCTAAATTCCTCGGCATCTCTTGGGTTAACGAAAGTTGTTTCAATACCAAATCGCCTCAAGGTGTAGTCAAGAAGATTGTGTGTTCCCCCGTAGACGCTTCGGGAAGCAACGATATGTTCACCAGCACTGACAATAGTTGCTATCGCCAGATGCATGGCTGCCTGACCACTCGCGGTTGCAATCGCGCCTACACCATTATCCAGGGTGGCTATTCTCTCTTCGAGTACGGCATTGGTTGGGTTGGATAACCGGGAATAGACATGACCTGCACGCTCAATGTTAAACAATCCCACGGCATAGTCAGTATCTTTAAATACGAATGAGGCTGACTGATAAATGGGCGTAGCACGGGCGCCAGTGGCTGGATCGGGTTGCTGCCCGGCATGCAAACTTAAGGTATCAAAATTCAGCGTTGGCGGCTTCGCCATTTGACTCTCCGAAAAATTTCTAAAGGCTAATGGTATGTCATGCTGGTGGCAGGTGAAACCACTTGGTATTAAAGACTTGCCTGAATTTTCATGTAACCTGTTCACATTGTTTGCACACAGCACAGCACAGCACAG
>PBRP01000094.1 GCA_002726655.1 Gammaproteobacteria bacterium | reverse complement strand
GTTTTCGAAGATCCCTCTTGCATCCTGATTCGAAGTAGAGTCCTGGATGAATTGTTCCTGTTCTTGACGGTCGTCAGGATGGATGAAATCAAATGGTGACCTGCCCAGACAGTCATCCACGCTGATACCGATAATTCGTTCAGCAACAGTATTCACAAAGGTGAACACTCCTGCAGCATCTACCGTCGTAATTAGATCATCTGTACCCTCTACTAGATCACGGTAGCGCTTCTCGCTTGCCTCTAGCGCCTCGGATGCCTGCTTTCGTTCAGTTAGGTCAACGATACTGACAGCAATACTCTTGAAGCCATCAGCGGTGCTTGGTATATGAAAAGATATAACTGCCTGGATTTCCCTCCCATCTAATGCCACAAAAGCGGCCTCGGAAGAAAAGATCCCCTCTCCTTCCCAGATGGCGCAGAGTTCTTCCAGGAATACCGCATCTGCACCCTGGCCAAAACTATCGCTAATATTCTCTAGGAATTGTTCATTTGATGTAGCACCAAAAAGTTTGAGTGTTGCCCTGTTGACTTCAATCACCCGGATGGACGCAGATAGGTCCAGAATCGCCCGAGGGTTTTCACCCAGATACCGGCGCAAATCTGACACGCCCTCTCGACGAAGTACTTCAAGTGTGCCCCATACTTCAGAAAGGTCTTCATGCCAAATGGATATTGAAGCACTTTCGAATAAGTCTCGAAACTGCCAACAAGGATTAGGCACCGGACAATTAGACTTAAGCATGCTAACGTCGCATGAATTTATTGCATTTTCAGGAGTTCCATCATGCGTTGGTTAATCGTGGGCGCGTCAGCATTCATCATCCTGTCACTGGTCATCGCCTGGATGGCCACAGCAGTACGAATTCTAAATGTTAAGCCACTAAAACAAATGTTCCCTGCACACCAGAACCTGGTAAAAGCTCACATTGATTACATTCTCATGGCATTGCTTCTCATGGCGTTCTACCTGATCAATGTTGAGCTCCCAGTCTGGATAATCGGCGCAATGCTCGTTGGAGGTTTCCTAAACCCATTTCTTTTTATCGTTGCAGCTATGAACAAACCTGAAGCGTTTAGACCTGGCGCAGTATTCATGACAATAACCATGTTCAGCTTCGTATCAACGACCGTTGGGTTTGCAGGAGCAGCGATACTCGTCGCGATTTAACTCCCTCATTTGTGGACAGCCAACATACACGCTTAAGCTTACACATCTCTCCTAGATAACCACCAGTTGCGCTGGCAGTTCACTTATAGTGTCGAATTCCAGATGATCTAGTCTCCACTCATGACTTATCCCAGATCTCATCTCGTTGATCCCGATGGCGGCATTTATCACGTCTGCTCGCGATGCGTGCGCAGAGCTTTCCTATGCGGCACTGACCAGCAGTCCGGCTTCAATTTTGATCACCGGAAACAATGGATTGAGGACAGAATATTGTTACTCGGGAAGATTTTTGCAATCGACATTTTTGGCTACGCAGTCATGTCGAACCACTATCATATAGTGCTGCAGGTTGACTCAAGTGAGGCTTCGAGCTGGTCTGATTCTGATATTGTCGACAAGTGGCTGATACTTAACCCGCGTCGGAGTGATAACAAGGAAGCTCTGGTTGCGAGAAAATTGGCATTGCTCGGAGACCTGGACCGCTTGGCTATATTAAGGGAGCGCCTCTGTTCACTCTCCTGGTTCATGCGCTATCTAAATGAGCCTTTGGCACGATTTGCAAATAAGGAAGATGATTGCAAGGGGCGATTCTGGGAAAGTCGTTTCAAGTCTCAACGTTTGCTCGATGATAATGCTGTCCTGGCCTGCATGATTTATGTTGATTTAAACCCAGTGAGGGCAGGCATTGTGGATGACATAGTGAAAGCTAAAAACACTTCTCTGGTGAAGCGACTCAATATCGGGCAGGGCTCAGATGAACCTATGAGTTCAATTGAGAAGCCGGGTGTAGCTCTGCCTTTCACATTTACACTCGATAGATATATCCAACTTGCGCGCTGGACTGTTACCGCCCAGCAAACATCGCGATCGACAAGTTTTTCTGGCATCCCATCGTCGGAACTTTGGGTTCATCATTACTTACCGAAACCCGGACACTGGCAACGAGCACTAGGGTCCGTTCAATCAATCAAAGACTATGCGAAGGATATCGGTCAACGTTGGATTAGGACTCGATTCGTTCAATTTGCTTCATGAGGCTCACTGCCGTTTGCTAGCCAATTCCCGCTCGCTAACGATCACTCCGGTCCACAAAAATACATAGTTTTCGTACTCCAACCTTTGAATCTCTTATCTGCCCGCAAGTGTTAGCCAATTAATTGGATTCTATTTGTTGGATGTCCCGCACTAGTCCCTCTGAAATATTAAATTCCTGGGTGTCCCACACTAGATACGTCCCACACTAGATACGTAAATTCCTGGGTGTCCCACACTAGATACGCTAAATATGAAATTCCTGGGTGTCCCACACTAGATACGCCACACTAGATACGGACAACAACCTTGCCCTCAACCTTGCCGGAGGCGATATGCTGGATTGCCTTTAGGCCATCTTCAAATTCAAATACCTGGTTGCCGACAACTTTAAGTTTTCCTTCTTTCCAGTAATCCATCAATACATTGTGTGCCTTGGAATAAAATTCTGGTTTGAATCCAGTGGGCATCGCACCAACGAGAGAGATATTGCCAAAGAGTGTTTCCGATATGTCGATACGAGCCCATTCACCACTGGCAAAACCAATGACAACAAATCTGCCCTCGAAGGCCACGGCCTTAAATGCAGCACGACCAGGCCTGCCACCGACAGGATCAAAAACCACATCCACGCCAAGCCCACCGGTTAGCTCCCGAGCACGCTGGGTAATATCCTCACTGCGATGGTCAATCACTTCATCGGCACCCAGCCCCAGACAAAATGCACTTTTCTCTGGTCCACCAGCAACAGCTATTACACGCGCACCAGCTGCCTTCGCCAGTTGCACTGCTGCACACCCGGAGCTGCCTGAAGCACCCAGGATTAAAACCGTATCATCTGATGCTAGCTGAGCACGATGAATAAGGCCCACATAGGCAGTCTGGTAGGGTATAAAGAAACCGGCGGCTTCCTCACCACTCATGCCCTCAGGAATGTCATACACTGACTTATCCGACATTAGGCTGAACTCAGCCAGACCACCCCTTTTTGCCTGAATGAGTGTCGGGCCAAGTACGCGCTTACCCACCAAATCCTGGCTGACATTCTCCCCCACTGCTACAACAACACCCGCAGCCTCCTGGGAAGGCACGAAAGGCAAGGGAGGCGTCAACGGATATGTATTCTGACACATAAAGACATCCGGCAAACCAAGTCCCGCTGCCTCAACCTTGATTTTCAGCTGACCCGGTCCAGCTTCAAAGGATGCAGCATTATCCTCCAGAGCCAGCACATCAGCAGGCTCACCAACATCACTCACTCGCCATTCTCGCAAAATTCCTTTCCTCAAAGTAATTATTCAATTCGATGATACCTCTTATTCGAACAGCTAACCTAATCCACCAATTGGCTGCCTCCAGCTTCAGGGCTCATCACGTGAATGCAATCTGCTATGCCACAACAAAACCTACCGCCTGTGCAAGCTGCCGGTTTCGCTGAACACCCAGACCGATGCTGTCAGTTTATTTAGCGCTCCGCTTTGCTGACGTTCAGATCTGGTTCTATTGAGGGTCGGTATAATGTCGGCAGGATCATCTGTTTCTACTTCGTATAGGGCGAGATGTTTAAGCGGACACTTTCCGCCCACTTCATCTACCAGCTCAAAGCGCTTTGCCGTATCCCACCCGGTTGTAGACAGCACTTCATCAAGATGCAGATTTTCATAGTAATCATCAAATTCATCCTGTTTGCCTTCGGTCGGTTCAGTTAGTACCAGCACGATATTCTTCACGTTCTTAGCTCCCTTAGTTCAATGTACATTTCAACATTTTGCCATATACATGAAGCCATGGTTTATTATTCCTGCTCACCCGTTGTAATATCGTGCGCAGGATCATTGGCGACTCGTTTCCACCCAACCTATTCCAGTAAGCAGGCAAAAGCAGATGTCAAACCACCGTATAGATGTCACCACGCTCAGTGGACTACTACTTCGAGCGTATGACCGTTGGCCTGATAACGACGCGGTCATATTTCCACCAACCAACAGTGGTCCGGATCGTCAAACCTACAGCCAACTGACTGAACGAGCCTATGCCCGGGCACGAAGCCTCAAGGCCCTCGGGGTTAAGCGCGGAGATCACGTTGGCATCCTGATGGCTAACTGCATGGAGTATGTTGAACTCCTGTTTGGCATCGCCCTCATCGGCGCCGTATCCGTGCCGATGAATGCCCGCTACAAGGCGCTGGAACTTGCTTATGTTACAGAGAACGCAGACCTCAAGGTTCTTGTAACCCACGATCTTATTTCAGAGTACGCCAATTTCGCCGATTTACTGGCACAGGCCTTCCCTGACTTACCCGACCAGCGAGACCCACAAAACCTGACCCTGCAAGGCGCACCATTACTCAAGGCAATTGCCATTTTTGGTGAAACAGCCCCTGATGGTTTTGTCACCGAGCCCACCTTCGATGACGCCTCAAAGGTCACTGAAGATGAAGTGGATGAAGACCGCATTCGAGTCAGCCTGCGGGACACATGCCTGATGATGTACACATCCGGCACCACGGCAAACCCAAAGGGCTGCCCGCTTTCCAACGAATCCCTGGTTCGAACCAGCATTAACATGAACAGTGAACGCTACTTCATGACCGAAACAGATCGCTTCTGGGGTGCCCTGCCCATGTTTCACCTGTCATCAACTCTGCCGATGCTGTGTGCAATGGATGCCGGGGCGGCCTTTTTGTCTATGACGCATGTTGAGGCCGGCACTGCGCTTGAAATGATGGAAAAAGAAAGCGTCTCCATAGCGTTTCCCTCCTTCCCAACCGTAACAAATGAATTGATTAATCATCCCGATTTCGCAACTCGGGATCTCAGCAATCTGCGCCGAATTAATAATGTTGCGCCGCCTGACGTGTTGCGAAGATTCCAGGATGCGTTCCCCCAGGCAATCCAGACAGGCGCCTACGGACTGACCGAGGCATCAGGCGTGGTCTCCTTCAATCATCCTGACGAATCCCTTGAGTTGCGCCTGCATGGCTGCGGCAAACCCTTTTCAGGTATGGATGCAAAGATTATCGATCCGGAGACCGGCGAAGACCTGCCCAACGGGGAACGAGGAGAAATTCTACTGCGAGGCTATGCCCTTTTTGACGGCTATTACAAATCACCGGAAAAGAATGCCGAAGCCTTTATTGATGGTTGGTTTCGAACCGGGGATCTGTGTTCGATGGACGAAGAAAGCCATATCAGTTTCCATGGCCGCATCAAGGATATGCTCAAGGTGGGCGGCGAAAATGTTGCAGCAATTGAAATCGAATCAATGCTAGCCAATCACCCATCGGTCAAGCTTGCACAGGTCATTGGTGTACCAGACGACCGCCTGATTGAAGTAGCAGCGGCGTTCATAGAACTGAACCCGGGTACCACCGCTACCGAAGAAGAAGTCATCGAATTCTGCAAAGGTAAGATCGCAAGTTTCAAGATTCCCCGGTATGTACGCTTCGTGAGCGAATGGCCCATGTCATCTACCAAAGTGCAGAAATTTCGACTTCTTGAGAACTTCCAGGCCGAAGGTGATGCCGTCACTTGATCAATTCAACCTTCACCTGACACAGAATTTCGTCAAATAGATAAGTTTACAGATAAGGAGATGATTCAATGGGACCACTGAAAGGAAAACGCGTTATTGAACTCCAGAGTATCGGGCCGGGGCCATTCTGCGGCATGATGCTTGCCGATATGGGAGCGGAAATTATTCGCATCGATCGATCCAGTTCGGTAGACGGAAGTGTAAACCCAGCTGACATTCTTGCCCGCGGTCGCAAAAGTATCGGTGTTGACCTCAAGAATCCCGATGGCGTTGAAACCGTGCTCAAACTGATCGAATCCGCTGATGTCCTGATTGAGGGATTCAGACCAGGCGTAACGGAACGCCTGGGTCTCGGACCCGACGTCTGTCTCGAGCGAAACCCGAAGCTTATCTATGGACGCATGACCGGATGGGGGCAAACTGGCCCAATGGCTCTGGCTGCGGGTCACGATATCAACTACATATCCCTCTCAGGGGCACTCCATGCGATTGGCCCGAAGGACACCAACCCCACTCCACCCCTGAACCTCGTCGGTGACTTCGGTGGTGGCGGTATGCTGCTGGCATTTGGAATAGCTTCAGCCCTGGTGGAGACAGCTGCAACAGGCAAGGGCCAGGTGGTTGATGCGGCAATGACGGATGGGTCTGCACTCCTGATGAACGCCATTTTCGGCATCATGAACGCCGGCAACTGGACCCATGACCGCAGCACTAACCTCCTGGATGGTGGCGCGCATTTTTACGGCACCTATGAAACCAAAGATGGCAGGTACATTTCCATCGGCTCCATGGAACCGCAGTTCTATGCCTTATTGCTGGAGAAAGTCGGCCTGTCGAATGACCAGGACTTCGCAAAACAAATGAGCCGCGAAGACTGGCCCGCCCTGCGCAGCAGGCTCGAAGCTGTATTTCTCGAAAAGACACGTGATGAGTGGGATGAAATCATGTTGGGCTCCGATGTCTGCTATGCACCCATACTTAAATTCGAAGAGGCTGCAAGCAACCCACACAACCAGGAACGGCAAACATTCGTGGAGTCATCGGGTATTACACAGGCAGCGCCGGCACCGCGCTTTTCACGAACCCCCGCCGAATTGCCAACACCTGCAGTAGCACCGGGGAAAAATACGGATGAGGTGCTGTCTTCCATGGGGTTGAACGCTGACGAGATTGCCGCCTTAAAATCCAGCGGTGCTGTAGCTTAGCAGTTCAAGGCCGTTACCTGAGGTTGTGGCCATTTACTCTGCCAGCCATTCTGCGGGAATACAGATGCGATCCACCACACCCTTGATCAATCGTTGGCTTAGCTGTTCAGATCTGATTGCCTGACTAATCACATAGCTGTGAATTGCCGTGACATCATTCGCATCCAGACTGTCACTAAAGCTCGCCATACCCTTGTCGGCCAGCATGCCACCTAGGACAATAGCTTGCCAGGCGCTGTGCACATCTTTAGTTGAGAACCTAAGATCGGGGTACAAGCCTGAACTTTTTGCGAAGACCCCATGGCAACGCAGGCAATGCACCGCAAACAGGTCAGCACCTCGCCCTACCTCATCCATCCCAAGAGATGATTCAACAATATCTACCCTGGTAACGCGTGGCGCTATATCAGGTGCGGGAAAAATGCCATCAAGTCTAAAAGCGAACACATGACCTGCGTTGACGTTGTCAAACTCATCTTGGTGGCCGCCCTGACTGCCACCGAGACCTGCGACTACGGCGATATACTGGACCCCATCAACCTCGTAACTGACTGGTGGCGCCATAATTCCAACATTGACCTGCTGTGACCAAAGCAATGCACCATCAGCATCCCGGTAGGCATTCAGCTTGCCGTCAGTCGCGCCCTGAAATACCAGCCCACCCCCAGTAGATAGAATACCGGCACTAATACCCCGTGAGAACTTTACCTGCCATACCTGCTTTTGTTTGACTGGATCCCAGGCTGTTAGGCGCGTGGGTGAACAGAAGCGCGGCATAGTGTCCGGCGAGGTTGCCATCAGGCCGGCAAAATCTTCACCCGTGTTAAAGGTTTCCGGATTGAATTCATATTCAGTGTTAGCTTTGAAGGCGTATACCGAGTGTATAGTTGGAATGTAGACAAGCCCTGTCGCCTCGCTGTAGGACATAGGGTGCCAGTTATGCCCGCCAACAATAGACGGGGAAATCATGCGCTGTATCTGGCTCCAATCCCCAAGACCTGTTTCAACCGGCCGTCCTGTTTCAGGATCAATATGACTGGCCCAGTTAACCGGCACGTAGTTCTTCGCTGAAATCAGCTCCCCCGTCGTGCGGTCCAGGACGTAGAAGAAACCATTTTTCGGCGCCTGCATTAGAACCTTCCTCTGCCGCCCCAGGATGCTGATATCCGCAAGGATCATATGTTGGGTCGCCGTATAGTCCCAGCTCTCGGCTGGTGTCGTCTGGTAGTGCCATATCAGTTCTCCGGTATCTGCATTGACCGCAAGAATTGATGCCACAAACAGGTTGTCCCCGCCACCGGGGCTGCGCTGTGCACGATTGTACTGAGCGGCATTGCCCACACCGACATAAAGCAGGTTGAGTTCAG
Organism: Gammaproteobacteria bacterium; assembly: GCA_002726655.1. GTDB lineage: Bacteria > Pseudomonadota > Gammaproteobacteria > Pseudomonadales > Azotimanducaceae. Next base: position 3,165 of record PBRP01000094.1, on the reverse strand, counting down.
GATCGTAGGCGAATGAATCCCATACGGTACCACCAAGCCCCGTTTCCCAGAGAGAATCCGGGGACCAGGTATCCCGCGCCATCGATATGTGCTGCGACTCATCAGATTCCTGAAATTGCGTCGGCACCGTATAAAACCGCCATACCATTTCGCCCGTCTCAACGGCATAGGCGCTAAAATAGCCGCGAACACCAAACTCAGCGCCACCGTTACCTATAATCACCTTGCCCTTCACAATGCGTGGCGCACCGGTAATCGTGTAAGGTTTGCCAACTTCAGTTGTCTGCTTCGACCAGACAACCGCGCCCGTGTCCTTATTGAGCGCAATTAGACGTCCGTCCAATGCACCAAGAAAGACTTTGTTACCCCAGATGGCCAGGCCGCGATTAACCACGTCGCAACATGCATCACGGGCTTTCGCCCCCGGAACTTCAGGATCAAAGACCCATAACAATTTCCCACTCTTTGCATCCAGAGCCGCAACGCGACTCCAGGCAGTAGTGATATACATGACTCCATCGGCAACAATAGGCGTCGCTTCCATACCGCGCCTATTCCCGGTTGCATACGACCAGGTGAGGCCTAATCGTCGAACGGTCCTCTGATTGATTTGATCGAGTGGAGAAAAGCGCTTCTCGTCATAGGTACGACCATGGGTCAACCATTGCACCGGTGTCTGGTTGGCGTTAACAATCTGCTGATCCGTGACCGCTTGAATTCCAAGGGAGCTGAAGCCAAGTAAAAGGGACAGGGAGAATATCAACAGGATTTTCATACAGGGGTCCCTCTTTTACTTCTAGGCTGGTAGGCATTATAGCCGTTCAGTTTGGAGATGGGATTAGTGTCAGTTGAAGCGCGCATTTATCAGGCAGTCAAACTCTCACACATCGTCCTTCCTCGCGCCCCTTACGTAACTGGCTTCCACAAGGTCCCTATTTATTCTTCACTGGAAGATTAGGGTATTATCCAGTCTGCAGAGCCTTTTATATTCATTGTAGTAATCGAGGAGATAGTAGAGCAGCGCATGGACAATCGTTGGCAAGATACGGAAGCCGCACTATATGCTACGAGCGATCTCGATATGCGAGTTTATACGTCAAGGCTGCTGGGAAGCGACCCGGACCTGGTACTTCATGGAGGTGGCAATACCTCCGTAAAGGCCAGGCAAAGGAATATTTTTGGGGAAGAAGAAGATATTCTTTTTGTAAAAGGTTCCGGCTGGGATCTAAAGACTATAGAAGCACCTGGGTTCTCCTCGGCAAAGCTCGAGGTTCTATTGAAGCTGGCCGAGCTTCCTGCCATGACAGACCTGGAAATGACACGGGAACTAAAAGCCTCACTTACAGAGCCGAGCGGCCCTTCTCCTTCAGTGGAAGCAATTCTGCATGCGTTAATCCCACTGAAATTTGTCGACCATACTCATACCGACGCTGTTGTTGCCATCAGCAATACAGCGGGTGGTGAAGAAACGCTGAAGACTATCTATGGAGAATCGGTGCTGATACTGCCCTACGTAATGCCTGGGTTTGTGCTGGCGCGTCAGGTTTATGAATCAACGAAAGACCTGGACTGGAATTCTCTCGAAGGAATTATCCTCCTACATCACGGCTTGTTTACCTTCAGCGATTCAGCAAGAACAGCGTACGACACAATGATTTCCCTGGTAAGCAGGGCGGAGGAGCACCTGGAAGCCGCCGGCGCTCTGAAGAAAATCGCTGAGGCCGACTATGCGCCCGTGCAAACAGACTTTGTCAGATTGTCAGAAGCCAGAAAACGCGTATCCACATTGCACGGATTCCCCATGCTGGCTCACTGGAAGCAGGATAATTTGAGCACTGGCTATGCTTGTCTGAAGAACATTGGTTCAATCGCGACCAGAGGACCGGTAACCCCTGACCATGCCCTACAGACAAAGCGCGTGGCTGCTATTTTTGAGGATGACCCTGAGCCTGGTATTGCGAGCTTCGCCAGCGGATATGAAGCCTATTTTGATCGTTATAAGAATGATTCCCTGACATGCCTGGACCCGGCTCCCCGGTTTGCTGTCTGGAAGAACAAGGGGTGTGTTGTTTTTGGTTCTAACGCAAATAAGACCAGCGTCGTCTCCGATATTCTTGATCACACGATAAAAGCTGTTCAGTGGGGTGAGGCGCTGGGTGGCTGGCAGGCGCTATCGGAAAAAGAAATATTTGATATCGAATACTGGGAACTTGAGCAGGCAAAGCTCAAGCTCTCTCCTTCAAGAAAGGCATTTGATGGAAAAGTAGCCATCGTCTCCGGTGCAGCATCTGGTATCGGTAAGTCCTGTGCTGAAGCATTCATGGCACAAGGTGCGGCTGTTGTTGCCTTGGATATCGACAAAGCGGTCGAGCAGCTTTTTGCCAGTAATAATTGTCTCGGCATCTCCTGCGATATCACCAGTGACGATTCGATTAAGTCAGCTGTAGAAACATGCATTGCACGATTTGGTGGCATTGATGTACTTGTCTGTAATGCAGGCGTTTTCCCGCCAAGTCTCAAAATCGAAGATATGCAGTCATCAGCACTTCAATCTTCCATGGCGGTAAATTTTACTGGCCATGTAAGTATGATGCGCGAATGCCTGCCATTTCTAAAGCGAGGTTTCCAGCCAACGGTAATTATTGTGGGCTCCAAAAATGTTCCCGCCCCAGGGCCGGGAGCCGGGACCTACTCAGCTGCCAAAGCAGCACTCACCCAAATGGGACGTGTTGCAGCAATGGAGTTCGCTGATTACGGAATCCGCGTGAACACGCTGCACCCTAATGCAGTCTTTGATACGGGGATCTGGTCGGAAGAAGTGCTGGCGAAACGTTCAAGCCACTATGGTATGACCATCGAAGAATACAAAACCAGCAATATGCTGCATGCTGAGATTAAATCTGAGGATGTAGCGGGCCTGGTAGTAACGATGGCCGGCGATGCTTTTTCCAAGACCACCGGGGCGCAACTGCCTATAGATGGTGGAAACGACCGGGTCATATGATTCACTGGGAGCATGTTCAGAGCGGAGCAGCATATTCAGGACACCCAGGATTCACAATCGGTCCGGTTGTAAGAGATCACCGTAAACTGACGTAAGCCATATCGACTTGTTGGGTGTCCCAATCTTATTCCACTTGTTGGGTGTCCCAATCTTATTCTCAT
>PBRP01000093.1 GCA_002726655.1 Gammaproteobacteria bacterium | reverse complement strand
CATGAAAGCCACCTGGAATGTCTGCGCCGTTTTGGTAAAGAGGTCATTCCTGCTTTCCAGTAGGAGTTGCGGCTATCATGGTAAGCGGAGAATCAGAAGCGAAACAACAGGGGTCTGGTATTCTGCCTAACGGGATGGTTGAGTGGATCGAAACTGCCACCTCAAGCCGCGTTGTCAATGTCGAAGCCGCGGTAGGCGCCGGTGTATCCCGTGAGGGCGCTTACGTTACTCTTGAAGTACAAGGAGAGGTCAAGGAAGCCTATCTGGCATTCGATGTACGTCGAGCAGATGACCCTTCCCGGGCGGATTGGTGCCGAAGGGAAGCCGCGGCTTTGCGACTGGCCGAAGAAAATGGCCTGCGAGCCCCACGTGTTCTTGCCAGCTGGCCAGAACAAAGGGCGATTTTGACCCATCGACTATATGCTGATGCCAGCCTTGAAAATCTGGACACCACTACGCTGAATCAGATCGCTGAAGATTATGTTAGCGAGATCGTTAAGTTACACCGGATATCGGTTGATGATTTGAACATGGATGGTTTTGGTGCACCTGGGCCGGTTGATGCCTGGGCCAGGCAGAGAACCGCATCCCTTCGCATGCGACATGATCTTCATGGTCGAGAAGACCCCTTGTTCCTGCTGGTTTATCAATGGCTGGAGAAGAACCTGCCGAGCGGTGACGACATTCCAACCGTGGTGGTGCACGGTGACGTGGGTGCTGCAAATTTTCTTCATGACGGAAGTAAGCTGGTAGCCGTACTGGATTGGGAGCAGAGTCACTTTGGTGATCCGATGGAAGATTTTGCGATGTTCTCCCTGCGCGGTGCGCTGTTTCCATTTGTACCCCTGCCTCTGCTGATCAAGGCTTATGAGAAAAAGGGCGGGTATCCAATTGATCTTCAACGCATCCGTTATTACCGGACGCTGGTAACATTGGGAAGCCTGAATGATATGCACGGCCAACTGGTGCAGTCGAACGAGCCCTTTGCCGGGAATGTTGGAAAAGTATTTGCCTACTACTTTGGGCTTATGACCCTGATAGTCCAGGGCATGGCAGAAGCAGAGGGTATAGAGCCGGAACCCCTGACCCTGCCTGAAGTTCCAGTGAGGCAATGGGATCGGCTGTATGATCTGGTGCAGGATGAGATCGAGAAAAATATTGCACCACGATGCAGTGACGCCGCTGCCACTGATCGAGCCACATCACTGGTAAAAGTTATGCGCTATTGGCAGGGGCGCGAAAAGTACGGTGCTGCCTTTGATGTAGCGGAAACCAACGATATTAGTGAGGTGCTTGGCGAAACATTTTCATCTTTGCCGGATGCCCGGAGCGCCTTTGCTGAAGCCATCAAGACGGATCGTGTTTCCATGCCAGACGCTATTCGATTATGTTGTCATCGAGTCGCAAGGGAGATGGACGCAGCAAGGCGCGGATTGGGTCCTCTGGCAGACAGTACCTACCCGCCGCTTATCTAAGCCTAATCCCAGTGTAAATTCGGACAAGAAGAAGCCAGGAGAAGACCATGAGCAAACAAGCCGGTATACCACCTTGTCCCTACGGGCCAGAAGACGACATGTTTCATGACTATAGCGATGACGTGTGGGAGACTGAGACTACCTGGTATTCTTTTAATGTCCCCGAGCGCAATCTCGGCGGCTGGCTCTACGGGTTTATCCGACCAAATTTGGGGGTCTGCACTGCAGCGGTTTTTCTCTATGATGAACTGGGGTTCGCGCCCTGGGAGGTTCCCTTTTACGAGCACCAGGTCGTTCAGCCAATTAGGGATGAGCGTGATCTGCGGGATTTTCAGTACCCAACGGGATACTCGATAAAAATGCTAGACCCCCTGATGCGCTACAAGCTTCACTACCAGAAAGATGATGTGCTCACGGTGGACCTGGATTGGCAGGGGATCATGGAGCCTCATCCCTTTGGCAAGGGCAAGCCGCCTTTTGAAAAGGCCTCACACTTTGATCAGATGGGACATGTAACCGGCAGCCTGGTGCTGCGTGGGGAGACCATAGCGGTGGACTGTTACTCGGTACGTGATCGTTCATGGGGTCCACGCCAGGAGCAGGCGCCACCCAGTTTTGAACGTCTGAGTTATAACCATGGCTGCTCTCGTAACGGTACTGGTTTTGTTACTATCGGGCACCAGAGAGATTTTTCCAATATTAGCGAAGGCGAAATTAACCATGGTTTCTGGCTGCAGGATGGCAGGCGGATCCAGTTGGCCGAAGGCAAATTCAGATCAGAGCGGGACCGTAAGCGTAACTGGATAGACCATATCGAAATTGAAGCCACGGATGAGGAAGGGACGCCCCATCACGCGACGGGGCAGGCTGTTAGTCATTTTGCCTGGGCGACATCCAGGTGGGTGAATGCGCTGAACCTGTGTCGCTGGGATATCAACGGCGAGGAAGGCTGGGGCGAAGCCCAGGATGTGTGGCAGTACGGCCAGTGGTCTGAGGCATTGAGGCGTGCTTAAACGAAACAACAGTCAATTGCATTGAACCTGGAATTCGAATGAAATATTTCTGCGGCATTGATACTGGCGGGACCTTCACCGATTGTACGGTCATCGATGAAAGTGGGAACATCATTATCGCCAAGTGTCCCTCTACACCGGATGATTACTCCGTGGGCTTATTCAATGCCCTTGAGGCCTGTGCTGGAAAAATAGGTATCGATCCAGATGCGCTGATGCAAAATATGGAGCATCTGTTTCTGGGGACTACGGTTGGTACCAACGCTCTCATTCAGATGAAGGGAGCGAAGACCGGGATGCTCACAACTCGCGGGCACAAGGATAGTTTGTTCATCATGAAATCCGCCGGGCGCTCTGTTGGTCTGCCGATAGAAAAACTGCTGCATGTATCAAGGCACCAGAAGCCAGACCCGATTATTCCGCGAAAGCTGGTGCTGGAAGTCAGTGAAAGAGTCGATTGGAAAGGGGAAGTTTATCTGCCTCTAAACGAGGCAGAAGCAGAGCAGGCTATTCGGCTTCTTGTGGAGCAGGGAGTTGAGGCTATTGCTATCAGCCTGTTGTGGTCAATTGTAAATCCACGGCATGAACTTGCGCTCAAACAGATGGTTGGCGAAATAGCTCCGGGCATGTTCGTGAGTTGTTCGCATGAACTGATCTCCAAGAGAGGTGAATACGAGCGCGCCGTCGGTACTGCTATTAACTGCTTCATTGGACCCACCATGAAGAAGTATGTTGAGAAGATAGAGCAGAACTCGGCTGAGCTTGGCTATAAAAAGCCGATACTGGTGCTACAGGCTAACGGTGGTGTTGTTCCCTCCAGGGAAGTTGTTAGCAAACCACTCTACACAATCAGTTCCGGACCCGCCGCCGGAGTGACAGGCAGCGCTTTTCTCTGCGATTCCCTGGGATACAAGAACGCGATTATTGCTGACATGGGGGGCACCAGTTTTGAAGCAGGGATCATCTGTGATGGAGAACCCCTAAGTGCTTCAGAGACGATCATTAACCAGTATGCTTTTTCCATGCCACGCCTGGATGTGGAATCTATCGGCAGTGGTGGTGGCTCAATATTGTGGGTTGAAGAGTTTAGTGGCACCCTGAAAGTTGGCCCGCAGAGCGCTGGTGCAGACCCGGGACCGGCCTGTTATGGCAAGGGAGTGCAGCCAACGATCACGGATGCCAACCTGGTGCTGGGAATTCTGAACCCAGACAATTTCCTTGGTGGCAAAATGCTCCTCGATAAGAGCAAGTCCATTGAGGCCCTGCAAGTCCTGGCTGAAAAAATGGACATGGAAGTCGAGGCGTTGGCCGCCGGTGCTGCCCAGATTGCGGAGACCAAGATGGCGGAATTGATCCGGCAGATGACTCTTCAGCGTGGACTTGACCCACGGGAGTTCGTGGTTATTGCTTATGGCGGAGCCGGACCGACACATGCCTGCCAGTATGCAAAGGAATTGGGAATTAAGCGGATCATCATACCGATGGGTACGATCAGTTCGACCTGGTCAGCCTTTGGCACACTGTGTGCCGATGTGTTACATATTTATGAGAAAAGCGACCTGTTATCGCAGCCATTTGACTTGGAACATATTAATAGCACCTTCTCTGAGCTGGAATCCGAGGGGTTGCGTCAACTAGAGGAAGACGGTTTTGAAGCCGCTGATATAGAATTTCAGAGGTTCTTCGAAATCAAATACAAGATGCAGATTCACCAGCTTGCGGTGCCTGTACCAAATGGATATCTGGACGAGAGCGACCTGGAACAGGTTCTGGTTCACTATGAAGAGATATATGAGAGTTTTTATGGCAAGGGATCTGCATACCGGGATGCGGGCGTTGAGATAGGCCTCTTCAAAACTAATGCTATCGGCAAAATGACTAAGCCAAAAGTTCCCACCTGTACGGATACTAACGAGGAACCTCTGTCTGGTCACAGGGAGATCTACTGGCGTGACCTTGGGGGAAAACAGGAAACGCCCATCTATAGTGGCCAGGATTTGTCAGTCGATTATGCTGTTAGCGGGCCTGCTGTGATCGAGTACCCGGAAACAACGGTTGTGCTTCACCCCGGTTCAAGTGGCAAAACCGATCGGTCTGGAAATTTTATTATTGAATTGGAGGGTCTGTAGCCATGGTCAGTGAAGCAGAGATCAAGTGGGATGGTAAAACATATCCTTATATCCCCTCAGAACCGCTAAAGGTTGATCCGAGTATCAAATTTCATGATGTGGTAGAAGAAGATCTTGATCCCATTACATTTGAAGTCATCCGCTATGCAATGTGGAACCTCAATGTTGAACAGGGTAATACGCTGGTGCGTATTTCGGGTTCTCCCATCGCTGCCTTTGGCCACGACTTCAATCCCTGCCTGATGGACGAGCAGGGCGACTTTGTCTTTTTCGGTCCCTTTCTCCAGTATCTCTCTTCAGTTGCCAGCTCTGCCATCAAATGGACTCTCGAGAACAGGTCTGAGAATCCAGGAATCAGGGATGGAGACATTTTTCTTACCAACGACCCATGGATTGGGGCGATCCACCAGGCTGACGTTTGTCTGTTTGCTCCCTTGTTCTGGGAGGGTGAACTATTCTGCTGGTTTGCCAACAGCCTGCACCAGTGGGATCTAGGAGGTACAACCCCCGGGGCCTTCAACCCTATGTCCAAGGATGTATTCTGGGAAGCTGGATGTATCCCGCCTTTGAAAATAGTTGAGCAGGGGCTTATGCGCAAGGATCTTGAGGACGAGTACATCCGGCGCTCTAGAATGCCGGACCTTGTAGCCCTGGATCTTCGGGCCCAGACGACCGCATGTAATGTCGCGCGGGAGAGAATGCAGGAACTTATCGGCAAGTACGGGCCGGTGAAGATCAAGAGTGTAATGAAAAAACTGCAGGACAACTCGGAAGTAGCGTTTCTGGAGAAGCTGGCAACCATACCCGATGGTCAGTGGTGTGAGGAATCGTGGATTGAACTGAGTCGTGAAGGTGATCGCAATGCCTACCGCAATGTTGTTCGTCTAACAAAGAAAGATAACAGACTTATTTTTGATAACGAGGGCACGGCGCCGCAAATTGGTGGCATCAATTGTACTGCTATTGGCTGGAAAGGTGCCGTCGCATCGATGATCTGTGCACAGATGCTGTTTGATCAGATGTTTGTAATTGAAGGTGCGTATCGGCATATGGACTTCAATCCAACTCCGGGCACCCTGACTAACGCTTTGTATCCAGCGGGTGTCATATCTGCGCCACCCACGGTCACGATTCAGACCATTGGACTAGCCGGTCTAGCGATTTCGAGGATGCTATATACCTCATCGGATCCGGCGCTGCGCGAAGAGGTGCAAAGTTGCATGGGTGCCTTGAATTACCCGATTGATGCCATATCCGGGATCGATCAGCATGGCAGCCCTTATACGTCATTTCTTGCGGACCCTGTCGGTGGCGCCCTTGGTGCTCTGTCATGGAGGGATGGCGTCAATACGGGGGGCTGGCCCTGGGATCTGCAGAGCACAATGCCCAACGTCGAGGACAATGAGATTTTTTACCCCCTGATCTACCTGTGGCGCAAAGAGATTCCGAACTCCGGGGGCGTTGGTAAGTACAGGGGTGGTAATAGTGCGGAAATAGCCTACGTCCTCAATGATACTGAATCACTCGAGCATCACACATGCAGCGGCCACACCATCATTCCTGGAAATGGATTGTTTGGTGGGGATCCAACCTCCAGGACCCGTTTCGTGATGGTGAAGGATGCCAATGTCAGGGAGAACTTTGCCATGGATGCGGTGATGCCGGGGGATCTTTCAGACCTTGGCGGTGAACATATCAATATTGCACCCAAGGCCAGCGAGGTACTTCAGCAAAGTGGCGACGTATGGTCATTGGCCTGGACTGCCGCCTCCGGTTATGGAGACCCGCTTGAGCGGGTCCCTGAAATGGTGCGTCAGGATATAGAGGAAAGCTATATTACCAGCGATTGGGCAAGGGCGCGCTGTGGTGTGTGTATCGATGACAAGGGCGAAGTGGATATCAGCGAAACCATGGCGCTGAGGGATCAGATGCGTCAACAACGACTTTCCGATGCTGTGGGCTTACAGGGGGAGCGTGCCACCGTAACCGAAACAGCGGATGAAGTCCCCGTGTCGGAAGGTCTTGTGGTCAGCACATCCTCAGATGGTGCTTGTTATGTTTGCCGAAAATGCAGGGTACGGATTCAGGACGCGGAAAAGAACTTTAAGACCGGATGTCTGAAAAAGGAAACCCCAGTAGAGGAAGTGGGGCTGTCGCCCATTGACCCTGAGTTGTTCATTGATGACAAGATCGTCTACAAGGAATACATATGTCCTGGTTGTGGTCTGATTCTACAGGGCGACTTCGGAAAATCGGAGAGTGAGGATATCTGGGATATCCGTTTGTTCCTGGACCAATAATGCCTACCGGCTGCAGCCACTTACCTATCGCTCACTGCTAACTACTCGTCAGCGGGCTAGCTCCAGAGAATCAATGCTGATTAGTCTGATACATTACCCACAGTAACCGGTGCCCAGTTCTGGTTCGCAACTGATTGTACTGAAAGGCTGCTGGTTCTCGTCGTGCCGTTCATCTTCCAATATCGATTTGTACCATTGGTTGTATTTCGCCACATCAAGTCAGCAATGCCGTCCAAATCGAAGTCACCTATAGAGACGATCAACCAGTCGGGGTGAGCAATGGTTACTGATGCCGACGAGGTCCTGGCACCGCGTTCAATTCTTTCTGCTTCTCATCCCTGATTCTGTTCCTTAAGATTAGGACCGGATAGAAATACAGGATAAGTATTGGAGAAATAGCTAACATCATAATTAGTGCAATAGATGTCATACCTGAGCTAAACCTTGGGTCGCTGACATACAACATCATCAGTGGCCATAGACTAAAGAGTGCCAACAAAAACAAGGATAGCCTAACTGCCGGATTCGCTATCGCTGAATAGTGGTTTAACTGCAACAGATCAACTTTCATCCTGCGAGCAGTATGAATAAGGCTCAAAAACTGGCTAATGAAAATGGCAAACATAATACCGTTTACAAGGCCGACAATCGGTGAAATTCCATAGACGATTACGTTTAAAACCAGCCCGGAAGAATGAATTGCTGAAAACGATTCCACTATTGTTATATTCAACCGCAAAGTTCTCAGGACCGGCAACATAGCGATAATAGCCATCATCAGAACTATACTAATGGACAGCAGGGTTCCCGTTGATGGTTGAAGCCGTTTGAGGCTCTCGGTGACACCGTCATCAGTCAGCGGCAGCAAACGCAGGTCTGCTTCAGTAGTTCTTGCCAAAACTAAAGTAACAAATACACTCAACCCAACATAAAGGCCTGCAACCACTAGCGTGAGAGAGACTACTCTCGGTGTATAGAAAGAAGCCATGACAGAATCTTGATTCACTTCACCCAAGATTGGACTCAGTAAAACGCCCATAAGTACGCCACCACCCATTAGCAAAATACCCAACTTCCATGTTGCGATACCTGTTCTATCCAGTTGCTCCAACCCCCAAATTCCTTTCAATCCTACGGTTGCCATAACACCCTCCTACCGGTTTTATAGCTATGTTACGACAGAACTGAGAATGTAGCTTCAGGCTCAGTTTGAGCGATTCGTCGACGCTGGTATCATCGGGCCGGTAACGCCTTAGCGCTCTCTTGAATCATCATTGTCAATTGTCATGGCAAAGCCTGCACCTGCACCGTCTTGTTTGGAAAGAAACACTCACGCCCTGGTGGACTTTCTTAACCACCTTTTCGTCTACAGCCAAATGACTGTTGACAGGATGCTGTCAGCAGTGGGGGTGTAAACTCACTTCACTCTATTAACCGAAGCAAATACCATGATTACGCTCGTTACACTTCCACCGGCATTCGGCTTACGCAATGTCAGTCCTTTCTGCCTCAAGGCTGAAATGGCGTTGAAGTACCTGAATATAAACTATGAAATTGAGCATGAGGGAGATCCCAGAAAAACCCCAAAAGGAAAACTTCCCTATATCAAAGTCAGTGGAACCGAACTCGCTGATTCGGAACTGATTCTTGAATACCTGGACGAAATATCTCAGGGGGGTCTCTACGGCAAACTTACTCCCGGGGAGAAGGCCATCGGTACCGCATTCGCCAGGCTGGCGGAAGACCATCTTTACTGGATGGGGGTTGCCAGTCGATGGCTTGACGATGACTGGTTTCCTCATATAGTCAGTGGCTTTTTTGGCTTCCTTCCAGGGCTGATTCGCGGTTTCGTGTCGCGCTCTGCCCAAAAGGAAGTTAAACAAACCTATCACCTGCAAGGCCTCGGCCGCCACACACTGGACGAACAAAAAGGTTTTGCCAGAAGAGATCTGCAGGCGATCACCGATATTGTTTCCCAACACCAGTACATAGTCGGAGACAGACTGACCGTGTATGACTTCATCGTCGCGGGCACCTTGTCCAGTTTCATTTTCAATGAACCGCCCACTTGGATAAGTGATCTGGCGAACGATTATCCGAGCCTCAAGGAATACGTCGATCGAATCGAGAAAGACGTCGGTGTCTCCGGGAGGTAGATCCCGCTTCTATGCGAAGGTCCCGTTGATACCGCGGGTGTCGCATTGGTTCATTGTTTCAGATTGTCACTGCCTGCCGTCCCCGACTGCTGATCAAGGCTTTCCATCGGCCATTGAAGGTCTTTTTTCAACTCCAGGTCTTTCCCAAGTGTCTCGGAGAAGCGCGAAAACAGATAGTCCAGATCCCAGGGTTCATTGTCGCGACTTCTCAGATCAACCTCATGGCAAGGTTCGCTCCAACGGATATACTTGTAGCCGTATGAACCAAATATGCGGCCACTAATCCCGGTCGCCTCGGGTGAAGCGAGGTAAACAATCAGTGGGGCAACGGTGTCGGGTCTTTGATCCGGAGGCGCGACCTCACTGGGTTTGATTCCGCCGTCCGGATAGTAGGAGTCAGCCATTCGAGTCATCGAAGACTGGGTAAGGCAGTTGGCAGTAACATTGTAGTTCACCATCGCATTCGCGATCGCTCTGGTCATACCGACGACTGCACCCTTGGCTGCTGCGTATGCGAACGTGTCTGGAACTCCAGACATGAAAGAATCTGAAGTGAAATTTATCAAGCGGCCATATTCACCCCGCTCTTTCCAATGCAGTGCAGCAAAGTGGCTTGTGTACATCATGCCATCCATGTGCACTCGCCTCAGAGCGTTCCAGTCAGCGCGGGTAACGCTTGCGATGGTGTTCACTCGAAAATTGCCAGCGTTATTCACCAGAATATCGAGCTTTCCCCATTTCTTGATCGGAGCTTCGATCATGGCTTTTGCATCGTCCCAGTTAGAGACATCGCAGGCAATTGCAATTGCGGTGCCTCCATCAGCAGAGATTTGCGCCACAACCTCTTCCGCAGGACCGCTGCTGGCACCGGATCCATCTACCTGGCTTCCATTGTCTGCAATTACTACTTTGGCACCTTCTTTGGCCATTAGTAGTGCGGTGCAGCGTCCCACGCCTCGTCCGCTTCCAGTGATGATTGCGACTTTGCCCTCTAACTTCCCCGACATATGTTTCTCCTCGAAATTGCGATACAAACAGCAGCCGCATATGTTTTGCGCACAAACCAGTTTGTTTATACGATCTGCGGTGCTTGACCCTGATTCGGCAACTCGTAAGCGGAGTATAAGGAGTGCTAATGCCCGATCCTGAGAAATTCGCGTTGCCAGGCAGCCCGCAAAATTAGCTGGCTTTTGCCCAATCCTTCATTCATTCTGTGATGATAATATATATTCTGGGAACTGGTATGGGTATCCGTGTTGCGGGCTGTGATCTGGGAAAGGCAACCGCCTGTTTTGCAATCGCTTCGATTGGTGATCAGGGTCATGTCACTATTGAGAAGGTGGAACGGCATGATCACGAGGGCGCACCCCTTGAATTCTTTCAACGCTGGTACCAGGATAATGCTATTCATACTTGCGCCCAGCTCGGCGCTACAGGTGTCTATGCAGACGAGCTGACTGGTTCAGTTCTGATTCTCCCGGAGGACACCTGCCAGGAGGCGGCTCTCTCCTCCAGTTCAGACCTGGAGGACACGCTGAATCTGGTCAGTGTAGGGGCCAGGGGTTACAGTGTTCTCACCCGATCCGCAGCACAGTCAGGCGATGGTTCGGAAAGTAAGAAGTATCACTTTCAATATCTTGAAAACGACAAGTGCTCGTCAGGTACGGGTGAAAACATTCGCAAGATCGCCGGACGATTTGGCCTGGAAGTGGACGAGGCCGATCAACTGGCAAAAACAGCCAGTCGTAGTATTCCCATAACCGCCCGGTGTTCAGTCTTTGCTAAGAGCGAAATGACGCACTTTGCCAATCAGGGTAAGGACACGGCAGACCTTTTTAGTGGGTATTTTGCCTCAGTCGCCCGTAACACCCGCGCACTGGTATCACGTAACGAAGTGGATGGCGCTGTTTACCTCATCGGTGGCTGTACTCAAATCGAATCCTTCAGAGATGCATTTACTGAATTCATGGGCCGTGAAGTAAAACTGCCTGAAAATGCATTGACCTATGAAGCGGTTGGTGCGGCCCTGATCGCAGCGGGTCAGGAAACAGCGGACGGTGACGATGCCCTGCCAGAAGACCCCGCCGATCTGATCTCCTTAAGGTCTGCCAGATTTACGGTGCTTGACCCAGCCAGCAATTGGCGGGATCGCGTGACCATGATGGAGGATAAGACGCCAACCACGGATTGGCAGACCGAGCCAACGGTTCTTGGTCTAGACCTTGGTTCTACTGGTGCCAAGGCGGTTCTTAGTTCAATCAAGACCAATGAGCCATTACTCGATATTTACGATCAAACCCGTGGAAATCCCGTGGATGCTGGCCGGCGTCTGATTCGGGCGATCCTCGATCTGGGAAAGCCGGACATTAGAGCAATCGGCGTGACTGGCTCTGGCCGTGAGGCAGTCGCTACGCTGCTGCGAGCGGTGTTCCCGGACCTTGAAGATCAGATCGTCGTCATGAATGAAATTGTCGCCCATGCCACCGCCGCAACCCTACTGGACCCGGATCATGGAGAGGACCTGTCAGTGATAGAAATTGGTGGACAGGACGCCAAGTTCATGAGCATTAAGGGTAGCAGAATTGTTGAATCGGATTTGAATAAAGCCTGCAGTGCGGGTACAGGATCGTTCCTGGAAGAGCAGGCTACTTTTTATAATGTTAACGATATTCAGGAATTTATTGATCTGGCTGAAAGCGCAAAACGTCCGCCCAATCTCGGGCAAATGTGTACGGTCTACGTGGCAGATGCAGGTTCTGAAGCGCTAAAGGAAGGATTTGAACTATCAGATATCTTTGCAGGCTTCCAATATTCGGTGGTCCATAATTACCTCAATCGGGTGATGGGACAAAGAACGCTTGGCAAGAAGATCTTTTTTCAGGGAAAGCCTGCATCTAACCCATCCCTTGCCTGGACACTCGCCGCCGTGAGCAAACGTGAAATCTTTGTCCCACCAAACCCCGGAGCCATGGGAGCCTGGGGCATAGGTCTTTGCGCTATTGAGCAACTGGGAGTGGCTACACTGGAGACCGCGACTTCTCTCGGTATTGCGACCGCTCTCGACGCAGAAATTACTGAACGTTCGGAATTCCAATGCAACGACAAGGATTGTCAGATTCTCTGCCCCATTGAGAAAACGGTCATCAAAATCGGTGATGAAGTAAGAACTGCAATATCAGGGGGCGCCTGTCCAAAGTACGAGGTTCCCACCAAAAGCATGCCGAAGCTAGACAAAGATGCGCCAAATCCATTCGAGTTAAGGGAAGAACTCCTCAAGAGCTATATCCAGGATGTCCCGGGTGGAACTGTTGTCGCTGTGCCACAGACCGGTGCGCTTGCCGGGGTGATGCCATTCGTCACCACATTAATCGGTGAACTCGGGTTCTCTGTAAAGTTCCTTAAATCAAATTCCAAGTCACTCGCTCGAGGCGAGCAGATGTGCTTCTCCTTTGATTCCTGTGGACCGGTGAAGATCGCTCATGCAATCTGCGATACAGATGTGCCGATCCTTTTCTATCCTAAAGTTATTACGCTGGCTGATCCGCGTGGCAGAGGTGGAGACACCTGCCTTACAGAGCAGGCTGAACCGGAAATCATCGAGCAGTCCCTAAAGGCGAGAGGCAAGGATGTACGTGTCATTCGACCCGTACTCTCGTTCCAGGAAGGTATGAACACCGAGGACAACCTTGAGAATTTGCGCTGCCTCATCACCGATTTGGGAGTAGATGACCTGATACTTGAGACTGCAGTTGCCAGGGCTACTGCAGCACAAGAACAATATGATCATGCCCTTTTGAGGTATGGCGAACAGGCGATGGCTTACAGCCGCGAAAGGAATATCCCCATGGTCCTGGTGTGCGGTTCAGTGCATGTCGTTCATGACCCTGCGATTAATGCCAATATTCCTAACTTGCTAAGGCAGAACGGTGCCATGGCCATTCCCATGGACTGTTTTCCAGTAAGCGCAGATGCACCAGCCATGATCAAGGTGTATTGGGCAGACTCCAACCGCTATATGAGAGCGGCCTATACAGCTCGTCAGCTGCTGGATGTTTTCCCTCTGCAAATTTCATCCTTTGGCTGCGGACCTGCGTCAATGATGGAGTCCGTACTGCAATCCCAGCTTGAAGGATACCCACATACGATACTTGAAAGCGATGGCCATGGCGGTGCGGCAGGTTATGTGACCCGAATTCAGGCATTCCTGCAATCGGTCAGGCAGTTCATTGCAGAGGCAAACGCAGATCATTCGAGTCTGGACCTGCCGGATGTCGAAAACGCCGTATCGTATGTTGGCACCACAAACAGGCGAGGTGGATTTTTCCGTGATGATGTTAAATATGTGTTCATGACCGGAAGTAACTATCTCGGTGACTTGTACGCAGCCAACTACAGATCGTTAGGGTATGACGCAGATGCTGCGTCTCCTTTTTCAGAGGAAAGTGCGACTATCGGCAAGCAGGATTGCTCCGGTAAAGAGTGTTTGTCCTATCAACTGGTATGGGGATCGTTCCGTCATTATCTTGAGAACAACGCGATCGAGAAAGAAACAAGATTGATGCAAACAACCGCCCGAAATTGTCGCGCAGGGATCTATTCTGCCAAGGACAAGATCAGCATTGAAAAAATGGGTATTGACCACATGGTTGTTGTCGATTCAATTAGAGTCTCCGCAAACATGCCCATGTTCTACCAGACCTATACCGGCATGGCCGCACTTGATGTGATGAACCAGTTATATTACTACCACCTGCCGGTCGAAGCGTATCGAGGGCAGTCGAAAGAATACCGTGATAACTTCTGCGAGCAGGTGATCAAAGTAATCGAAGCACCGATCGATGACGAGACAGACACTACAAAAATTGAATGGAAGCTGGAGAAAATTACTGAAATTGTTAGTGAAGCCAGCCAGATGTATAAGGATATGGATAGAGCCTTTGGTGAAGGCAAATCTTTCCGTACCGTTTTTGCGTCAGGAGATGGTCTGACCAAAGGCAATGATTTCGCAAACTGCGGCTTGTTTCAATGCCTGAGTGACAGGGGCATTCGAGTGGTTGTGGATGGTAATGGAGAGATGACGGAAGTCCTGTCACACACACAACCGCACCAGGTGTTTGGCCGCGCCTCCACACCTGAATCGCGGCAGGAGATGAGGCAGACCTTTCGTATGCTTCGTGACCGAATCTACACGGAAGCATTGAAAAACCACCCTTGGCTACCGTACTCGGCACCACAGCCAATTCTTGATCAGGCAGCTGAATTGATTGATATTCGTACAAATTCTGCTGCTGTATCCCAGATTGGCAGTGTTTTACTGCGCTGGAAGCAGGGTTTTTATGATGGCGTAGTCATGTGTGGCCCCTGGGGTTGCGACAGCGTCCTGGTGTCAGAGAGTATCCTGCGTCATCAGAGGGATATACCATTCCTCTTTTTTTATGATGATGGAACACCACTTGATGAACGCAGAATCAACAGTTTTGCATTCAGGCTCAATCGTATTCCTACATTGAGCTTAGATGTAGCGTGACAGGAGTTTAACGCCCCTAAATACCATCGGCTATCGAATCGCCCACGGTCTGAGTGGATATTGAGATGATTCGTTTGTGGGCGAAGCGCCACTGGCCGTCAGATTCGTGCCGTAGACGGTCATGGTAAAGACCGCCGCCTGGACCGGTTTCAGTCTTGGGTCCGCCCCAGGCGTGCAGATAGGTCACCGCGACCGCGCTCTCACCTTCCAACGTCACATGACAGTTTGTCACCATATGCTTGAATGGCGGGTTGTTATCAAATTTCGCATCGAGTGCTGTGTACATGGCGCGGATTCCTTCGCGCCCTTCGATAGTGGTGTCCAGGTCCGGGCCGTATCCTACGATGTCGAGTCGCGCCTGTTCTGTAAACAAATCCGCCACCTTATCGGATTGGCCGCGGTCATGGGCCAAGGCGTAGGACAGGATTGTCGAGCGCACACCTTCGATGGCTTCGAGCTCTTGAATGCGCGCCTCCAGCAGTCCTACACGTGCTCCTAGATCGTCGCTCATAGTGCTCTCCAGTTCTGTTCCATAGGTCGTCTCCGTACACGCATGCGACGGGGTATGGCGGAGTATAGAGTATACGAACTATTGATGGGGGCACTGTATCCGGTGCCTCTGATTCCCTGTTAGTCAGCGGCTAGCTCTGAACCAAGATCAATTGCTCTGAGGTTCGTCTCAACTATCCCGGGCTTTTGATGCCTTCTGACGGATTCCCTCAGTGCTTCTGTTGGGTAGATTTCACTTCGTTCGATAAGTGCCCCAAGTGCAATCAGGCCAATTGTGAACTGCCCTGCTTTCTTCGCAGACCTGACAAGCGGCAATCGTTCAATGGTTGCTGCCGTATCTGGAATCTGCAAACCTTCATCTACAATAAGATGTGTTGTGGACCCCAAACTTGCTACCAAAGCTGCTGTTTTCTTCAGGCCATCCTCTGAAACAATCACGAAGTAATCGGGAGAATCGATGGCTGTATATTCAATCGTTACTGGCGAGAGGTTTATTTCGGACACCGAATGACCTGTCATCACAGTGATTGGGTAGTCATCTTTCTGGGTGGCATGGAGGTTAGACATAATGCCCGCTCTTGAAAAAAGACTGGCAGCGGATCGGATTTTTTCACCAGCACTACCTGCAATTACCACGCCCGTTTGTTCCTTTAACTTGTGTCCAAATACGGGTTCCAGGGCTGAAATGTCCTTTGCCGGCGGTAGGTTTCCAGCGCTTTCTCTGTACATAGCGCCGAACTCGCCTCGCTCAGATTGAACTATCAAACCAGAATTTAGGCCACTGGTCTCAATCAGCTTATAGAGTTCCTTTTTGTTGTATTCATTTCTGGGCATGTAGTACGCAGTACAGAGTTCCCAGATATCGAGGATGGAAAAGCCAGGATGCTTGATGCCTTCGATAATCCTTTCATCCAGATCCTTATCGTAGCTGATGCCGCGATAAGCCCAGGTGGCACCCGCACCAGCACCGATTGCACAAATGTCTATTGCACGCTCAACATTCCCTCCGGGTGTCGTCGGGGTGAGCCCTCCGATGGGCGTGGTCACAGAATGCTGGCCACCGGTCATACCGTAGTTAAAATTGTTCGCTATTATTAGTGTAATATCAAGGTTGCGACGTGCGGCACTCAGCAGATGAGCACCGCCTATCCCGCAACCACCATCGCCCATGAGAACAACAACCGTTAACTCAGGATTAGCAAGCTTCAATCCGGTCGCATAGGTAAGTGACCTGCCATGTAATCCATGAAAAGAATTGGCCTTGAAGTAACGATCCGCCAACCCAATACAACCAATATCAGTCACAATGACCAGTTTGCGCGGGTCGATTTGCATCTTGGTAAGCGCGCTATCCAGGTCTTTTAGAATCCGTTCATGCCCGCATCCTGGGCAACAAGGAAGGGGACCCAGAGCGTCTGTCATATAGGTTTCATGGTATTGATCAGTCACGACAGCCACCCCGGGCGATAATTTCTGAAGGTGAAAGCAAAGTAGTATCCATTTTGTTGACACCGATAACTGACATACCATCTGGTGCGAGTCGTTCAATTTCGAGCTTGTACTGTCCCATATTCATTTCAGGAACAATTGTTTTCCTGATCCCTTTCATTGCAGCCTTGATGGCGGTCTCTGGTACGGGGAAAAGGCTCTGAATAACCAGGGAAGAAACTCCAAAACCTTCATCTCGCAATTGTTTCACCGCAACTGATGCTGAGCGGGACGTGATGCCATAGCTGATGAACAGCAGTTCCGCCCCCTCCTGCATATCCTCCCTGTACAAGGCAATTTCATCTGTTGCTGCTTCGATTTTTGCGATGTAATGATCGATCATGTTCTGAGCAATTTCAGGGTCAGAAGTCAGGTACCCATTTTGATCATGAGTTGAGGTTGTGAATTGCGTGACATGTTCACCGCCAAAATCAGAAATTACGGGCACTTGTTCAATCGAGCCAAACTGATGCGGTTTATATGCTTCCGATGCTGATGCTCTCGTTCGATTGATGATCTCTGGAAGTCGTACACTGTCCAGATCAACGGTTTCCTGCGTAAGTCCAATTTCTTTGTTCGTCAGCAAGAACACAGGAATGCGATATTGTTCGGCAAGATTAAAGGCCCTTACCGTTAGTTCATAGGCTTCCGCCACATTTGCCGGACTAAGGGCAATGATCGGCATACCGCCAGAGGTTATCCAGCGGGTAAACTGGATATCACCTTCTGCTCCCTTGGTCGCTGAACCTGTAGCAGGACCCTGCCGTTGAACATTGACAATCACCAGGGGGGTTTCTCCAATGATCGCAAGGCCAATGTTTTCACTATAGAGGCTAATGCCCGGCCCACTCGTTGCAGTCATGGCTTTTCGACCAGCCATTGAAGCGCCAATGCAGAAGCCGATCGAAGCAATTTCATCCTCAGCCTGAATGGCCGTGCCGTCATTTCTCGGCATAAGATCCAGCATGTACTGCAAAAGGGTAGATGCGGGGGTGATGGGGTATCCGGCAAAAAAACCACAACCAGCTCTCACCGCGCCACGTGCGATTGCTTCATTTCCTTCTATAAATTCAAGTGGCACTAAGAACACCCTCGGACCAGGTATTACTAAAAAGGGAAATCATCAATTGATGATAATGAACTGCATGGTCATTTTTGTAGCTTCATACTATTTTCCTTATTTCATCAGCAAGAACAACGAATCCCTTTCCTGCATCTCCAACTCTTGCTACAAATCGTTCTCAAATTGTGGAAGATTCAAGGTCTTTTTTTGTGTGATCAGAATGACGCGCAACTCTCTGGCCACGCGTGCAATCAAATACGCTCGAGCTTAATATCCCCATCCTGAAGCCCGAGGAAAATGGGGGCTGAATTCTCTCGATATATATTAATTTTTGCGTTAAACGTATGTCTTGTAAGGCCATGTTTGTCGGCAATCAGGTATTTTCTGACAGCAAAATCATTACCACGATTATCGCCCGTCAGATAACATCGAATAGCATCAACGCGCTCACCTGAAAGCACCAGACCTTCAAGGCTTGAGAGGGAGTCCTGCGTCAATTCGATAAACCTGACGGTGTCCACCCGTTCTGTTTTGCCATTGTCAGCGTTGATCATTGGTGCGAGAAAGTCCCCAACCAACACTTGTCCTGGACTGGCACGATCTACCATACGGGCAAGTTCAATGGTGACGTCACCGACGATGAAAATATTCCTCGTTGGGCTCAACTCTTCCGACTGGTAAAATTCGTAGTGGCTGCCGACATGAAAAGCTGCTCGCATTTCTGGCGTGACGCTGCCGCTGGATTTTGACCTGGCAATCGCATTGTCGGCGAGGGCAAGGTGCATAAAGTGGTACAGATTGATATTGGCCTGGATGCTGGTGTCACGGTTCCAGACATAGAACCCATCTCCTGTTGTAGACCTGGCGAAATCAATATCCCGTTCCTTGGTTAACATTCGCGCATGAGCAGCGTTAAGCGAATATGACAGGCTATTGAGTTGTGTCACCTGTTCAAGTGGGGAATAGAGGGAAAAGCCGACAATATCGAAGAGGGCAACAGCCTGTTCTTCCACGTAGTTTGTTTCGAATCTTTTGACAATTTCATCGGTGACCCCTTCAGGCAGTCGCCAGGATCTTTTCCCGAGAATAATATCGATGGGGCGATAGCCTAGGATTGATGCAACATTCTCCATTTCATCAGGGTCAACCTGTTTGGGACCCGATAGTATTCCCTTAATGAATTCCTGGTGTTCAACTACGATCGAAGGAATGTCGTCATTGTAATCCCCTGCAATGACATAGTGTGGGACGGCCAGAATCTTGATGCCCTTGGTCTGTTGTGACCACTGTAGGATGATGTTGCGACCGAGGTTCCAGACATCTCGCAGCCGCATTTCCAGTGCCGATGCTTCCTTTTGATTCTGGCCAAGCCAATCCTGGTGCTTAAACCATTCGGTTAAGTCCATGTTGGCGGTTTCGCCTAACCGCCGAATGGTTTCAGAAAAGTTGTCATCAGTGGGCATGGTTACGTATTGTAACGCTAATTGTC
The DNA here is from genome assembly GCA_002726655.1 of Gammaproteobacteria bacterium. Classification (GTDB taxonomy): domain Bacteria; phylum Pseudomonadota; class Gammaproteobacteria; order Pseudomonadales; family Azotimanducaceae. Next base: position 13,836 of record PBRP01000093.1, on the reverse strand, counting down.
AGTCTGGACAGGTCTCAGCCGCATCTCTTCGGGCGAAGATTGGAAGGATGAATCACATCATTTCTCAACTGGATCAATGAGATGTTCATCCTCCTCTGACGGGGCTCCCACGTGTTTCTTCCACTCTATCCCTCCTTTTTCCTGGGGGGGGGACCACTACTTACAGTAAGCCATCTCCTTCGAGACCAAGTGCCTGCTTCACGAATTCCAACTCATCATCTCGATAGGGTAGAGGCCCAGGTTCCGTAAAAAACCCTTCATCCGTGAGATACTCAACGACATCATCATCTCTGGGGTAGGGTGTGTTAGTTGTATTCATGTGGAACAACTTTTCGAATGGCATTCGCGGGCGCTGTCCACCAGCCTCTCTTTCTTCCAGCGGGTAACCGACAGTTTGCAGAAAAAGCAGCCTGGCCTGGCCGCTGACACCCAGTGCTTTCAGAATCCCAGGGCCATTGGGTGTACCAAGACAACATGTGCCCAGGCCAAGGTCATATGCCATGAGAGTTGCCTGAGCGATACCCTGACCGCAATCGACTTCATTCATCCCCGGGGCTTTTGCACCTTCCAGAATACCGTCGAACAATGGTATTAACTTTTCTTCAAGCGCCTTCATGCGTGCTTCTGGTCCGCCAAATCCCATGGCACCAGCGCGAGTAACCTCACGTAATCTATCGGCCTGTTCGTCAACTGCTTCTGGTTGTACATACCATACGATAGTTACAGGTGCTATTTTGATCTGCCATCCCATAACCAGGCCAGTTACCTGCTGCAAAACCTCTTCAGGGGCACTGTCTCTGAATACTGCGACTCCCCGAAGGCTTTGCACATTTCCCCAGTGTGAAGCAATTCTTGCTGCTTCGAACATCATCTGAATTTTCTCTGGTTCCACCGGCTTATACGGTTTTACAAACCTGATTGAACGACGCAAGCCCAAAACTTCTTTCAATTCCATAATAGTTCGCCTGTTTGAGATCTAAATGAATGAGTGAATACGTGGAGTATAGTAACTGTAAATGCCACTATCTCGGAAGAGGGTAAGAAGCATGAACACCCTATCCTGAGAAATTTGCCACAATTAGTTGTATCCGCTAATGGGCAGTTAGCGTCGGGGATCAGCCGAAGGCAGACTGATAAAGGATGAACTGGGAGCGAATATCCTGATTCACACCTCATGAATACACGGCGAGCCCTGACGTGTGATGAGGAAGACTCCAGTTAGACAATGAGCGCCCGATACTTTAGCCTCACCACAGCGTAAAAAGTAAACTAGGCAATTCAAGACCTCCCTGAACCTTGTATCGTCTTAAATGCGAGATAAAGTGGTGACTGAAGAACAACCACGCGGCATCTGGGAAGAACTCAAACGCCGAAGCGTATTTCGGGTCGGCACGATGTATGTCGTTGCTGCGTGGGTGCTGGTGCAAGTGTCGGACGTTCTCGCAGACCCGTTTTCTTTCCCTGACTGGTTTCAGACCACACTGGTTGGTGCACTACTAATCGGTTTTCCCATCGCCCTGATCCTGGCCTGGCTTTTTGATGTTACTCCTGATGGCATCGTCCGTTCCACAGAACAATCCAGGGAAGAACAAGAGCCACTGCGTAAGAGCCACAAGATAGAGTACGTCATTATCGGTATGTTGGTTGTTGCGGTAGGGTTGTTGTATCTCCGCAGCCCAGAACCGTTTGAGCAACCGGCGGAGGTTTTAGAGCAATCAGTTGAGAACGTGACTGTAACTGTAGAGGAAGAAGAACCCTCAATCGCTGTGCTCCCTTTCACCAATATGAGCAGCGATCCTGAGCAGGAATACTTCTCCGATGGTATTTCGGAAGATATTCTGAACGCTCTGGTGAGAAACACGCAGATGAAAGTTATCGCCAGGACTTCTTCCTTTCAATTCAAAGGTGCAAACCAGGACATCAGGGAAATAGGTGCGAAGTTAGATGTGACGCACATTCTGGAAGGCAGCGTCAGAAAAGCAGGAAACAAAATTCGCGTTGCAGCTCAGTTGAATAGCGTGGCCGATGGTGCACACGTCTGATCAGATCAGTACGATAGAGAGCTAACGGATATTTTTAAGGTGCAGGATGAAATCACCCAACACATCTTAAAGGCACTGAATACCGAGATACTTGGTTCAGATATTTCTACACAATCGACTGAAAATCTTGATGCCCACAATGCTTATCTTTTAGGTCGATTCCACTTAGACCGTTGGGAGCTAGAGCAGGCGATGTAATTCTACGAGCAGGCAATCAGTCACGATCCGAAATATGTGGATGCGCTTGCAGGGCTGGCTGTAGTTCATGTAACCCTGATAGGGTTAGAACTGCACTTAGCTGATGAGCATAGTTCGCAAGCAAGAGGGTTCCATGAGAGAGCACTTGCAATCGATCCCATGCACGTTGAAACAAGAATTCTAAGTGCCTTGCTTTACTATTTGGTGGATCAAGATTACCAGCGGGCTATAAACGAGATCGACCCCCTGATTCGGCAGTATCCGACCAATCCTGATCTGCTGGACTACTACGGGTGGATGTTGGTAACTCTATTTCAATTCGAGCGAGCCATTGAGGTTTTTGACCAGGGACTAAAGGCAAGCCCTCTCCACGCTGTTTCACATCTTGATCGAGGAATAGCGCTTTCATTTCTTGGTCGCCACGATGAAGCAAGTGATGCATACCGGATGGCGGAGAAGTTCGGCTACAAAGTGGGATGGAATATCGCCTACTTCGCTCTTGCGCAGGACGACGTCGATGGTGTTCAGGCACAACTTGACCGGGGTCGGGAGGCATGGTTTTCGGTGCAAAACTACACCCTGCATGAAGCGATAGTTGCGCAGATGAAAGGTGACAGGAATCAGGTGAAAGCCATTTTGGATAGCCTACAACAGGAATCAGCAGATCAACTCGGTACAGCAGTAATCCAAAAAGCAATGTTAGAGCAAAATGTGGAACTTGCCTTGTCCTACTTTGAACAGAGTGTCCAGAAATCCACCGCTCTATCAATCTTTTTTAGAAACCCATCAGGAGCATTTATGGCCAAATTCTATGCCCATCCAGAATACGAAAGGATTCTACGGGAAGCCGGTCTGGACGATGAATCCATTGCCAGGCTGGAGTTTCCACCGCTGCCTTTTTAGTAGCGCCTGATCAGAGTCATATGTCCGCAAAGAGCATAAAGCAGCAGCCTAGTTGTCATCAAGTATTGCAGAATATCTGTTTTCCTCGGCGCACTAGGCGGCGAACTACAAAAATTGATCGTCACATTTACCGGCATTCGGTCAATTGTCGACTCTCTTGGGTTTGTGCTTACGATGTCGGTTTGCTCTGAGGTCTGACTCCAGCAATTTCAAAAAGAGAGGCGATATCTGTATGATCGATGTTGATATCGCTGGTGCCACACCTGTCGGTAGAGGTGATGAATTGATAGTATAGTTGGACATGGTTTTCCCGGTTCTACCCTGCGGACCCGGCCTAATAGGATGAGGTTAGGATGCAAAGTTTTGATTCGATTGTAATCGGAGCAGGAAATGGAGGTCTCGTTGGGGCGCTCAATCTTGCCAAGTCAGATAAGAAGGTGTTGTTGCTTGAAAAGCACAATATCCCAGGTGGTGCCGGTACCACATTTGTACGGGGTCGATTTGAGTTCGATGTGGGTCTGCACACACTGTGGGGAATCGGAACAGATGAAAAAAAAGGACCGCTCAGGAAAATATTCGAGGAGCTTGATGTCTACGACAAGATCAAGTTCATTCGGCAGGATGAAATATTTTCTATCAATGTATTGGGACAACCAGAGATAGCCGTTCCGTTTTACAAAGACAAATTTCTGGCCATGCTGACGGCCATCGCCCCGGAAGAAAAAGACAATATCCTGAAATTCCAGGCATTGAACGAGGCCATGGCAGAAGAACTCTATCGTTTGTACGATGAACTGGGCGGGGAGATCAATTCCACCAAATTTCCACTCCTGTTCGATATCGGAACCCGGCCGGCCATCGAAGTGATGGACAAATACATTAAGCACCCGCTGGTTCGATCCATCTATTCCATGTATCTGGGCACACTCTCGCTTCCACCTGACATACTTCCCTACCTCATGTTTTCAATGGCCAACGAAGTCGATACCGGGCACCATGTAAATAGTGGGGCGCAGGCGATTTCCAATACACTCCTTGAAGAGTTTGAAAGCTGTGGCGGAACCGTCGTGTACGGCGCGGAAGTCACGAAAATTGCAGTTGAAGACGGGCATGCAACGGGTGTTGAGTTGGCCGATGGTCGCAGTTTCACTGCAAGATCGGTCCTATCAAATGCCAGCAAAATGAGGACCTACATCGATCTGATTGATGATGACAAGGTACCTGAAGAGACGTTTTCTGATCTGAAGGTAACTCGTGTTGGCCCAACGGTTTTTGGCCTCTATCTGGGGCTCAACTGTTCTGCACAGGAAGCGGGTCTGGAACACGGTATTACCTTTGCCCTCGACCCCACGAGTGAACAGGATCCTTATGTGGGAAGTCACTACGATGCCGAAGGAGTCTCTGGTGGGTTTATTGGTTGCCATAATATCGATAATCCGGATTACAGCGAGGAAGGCACCTGCATCCTCGACCTGCTGGTTGGGCAGGGAATGGACTCCTGGCTTGATATGCCGCCCGAAACATACCACGAGAACAAGTTCAAGCTGGCGGACAAAGCACTCGACCTACTTGACAGATTTTACCCAAACGTCCGTGAACATATCGAAGAGATGGAAATCAGCACGCCTATTACACACATGCGGTATCTGGGCACACCAAGCGGGCAGATTTTTGGTGAGGGGGTCAATATCAAGGATCTGATCACCAACAAACTCAATGCGAAATCGCCCATTGAAGGCCTGTACTTTTGTGGCGCTTCAATCTTCTATGGTGGTTTCCACACAACCTATTTATCAGGTCATGCGGTGTCTTCATTGATGCTGAGAGAACTGGGCATGGAGGGCCGAAACGATGGCATATGATTTTGATGATATGAAGGATATAGACGCGATTCGCGAGGAAATTCGTGTATCAAGGAAGTTCAGCCCCGACCACCGGGCGACCAGAGGCAACGTCGCGCGTGTTGTCAATTTGTATCATCCAAAAAAGATCGATATGCAAGTGGCATCAATCATTTCGGCGTCGCCGGGTAGTAAAACCATTCGCCTGACTCCCATGGGTGGTTACCTGCCGCCGTTCATGGCCGGTCAGCACATCAATGTGAAAGTAAATGTGAATGGTGTCACCACGAACAGAGCCTACAGCATTTCTTCATCTCCCAATCAGCGGGCTTACTACGAGATTACCGTGCGTTCGATAGAGAACGGATTCGTATCCGACTATCTGCTGAATGAATTGAAAGTGGGTGATAGTCTTGAAACCTCAGCTCCCACCGGTCAGTTCGTTTACAATCCACTGATCCATGGGGACCGGCTGGTGTTCATTGCAGGGGGCTGCGGCATCACGCCATTCATGAGCATGGTGAGAAACTTCCACGAGAAGAATAACCATAACGTGAAGATCGAACTGATCTATGGTTGTGCCCGAAATGATGATGTGTTGTTCAGAAGAGAACTCGAGGAACTTCACGATACCTTTGACCGATTCGATCTGCATCTGGTCCTTTCCGAGCCGGATGACGGCTATGACGGACATACCGGTTTCATCACCGCGGACCTGATATCGAAACTCATTGGAAGCCTTGATGGAAAACGATTTTTCCTGTGCGGACCTGAAGAGATGTATCGCCTGGTGGTGAAGGAACTCGTGTCACTCGGGCTGGATGAGCATCAGATCAAACGGGAAGTCCAGGCGCCGCCAGCTGATCCCACAAGGCTGCCCGGTTGGCCACAAGATGTGACCGCCGACACTCGTGTTCAAATCAAGGTCTCCGGTGGACCCGTGATCGAGGCAAGCGTCATGGAGCCGATTCTGAATTCCCTGGAACGGCATAACATCATCGTGCCGGCGACCTGCCGGGCGGGTGAATGCAGTTTGTGCAGAATCAAACTGGTAACGGGAAATGTCTATTCACCGGATAGCGTTCGGCTAAGGAAAGCCGACAGGGAGTACAACTACATCCACTCCTGCGCAACCTATCCGGTAAGCGATATTGAGGTCCGGTTACAGGTCTGACAGGCACTTGCAATTCTGATACTGGGAAATGCCAGCAAACATCTTTTCACGCTGACACTTGATTCCAATAATTATTTCAATTCAAATATTCCTGGTCTGAAGGTATTGAGTGTTTTTCTGTAGCAGTCCTGCGCCTTCAGCTCAGATTGCGCGGCTTCCGATTGTACACGTTGCCTTATCCCTTTCAGGGCTTGCTGCCTCAGGGTCGACGGTGCGCCCACGACTTCCATGATTGGGGTGAGCCGTAAACTGACTGTGATTATCGGTGTCGCTACAATGATAATGGGTGCCGTTCTGCAATCCATTATCACCTGGGATAACAAACCACCGCCAAATATAGGCCGCAAACCCCTGCGACAATTCGATATCAATCCAATTCGCGAACCCGCAACAAGCCCGTCAAACTTTTGGTCATTGGCTATCTCAACTGATGGCCAGCGCATTTACTATTCGGTTCCTAATGGCTCGAGTAACGAGGTGCACCTCCATGATCTGGGCACAGGATTGGAGCAACCACTCGAAGGCGTGATTGTGGAAGGTCAAAGTAAGTTCGGTCTGTCACAGAATGATAAGTGGCTGTATTTCTGGAATGCTGAAAGCAAGTTATTACAGAAAATCTCGACAACCGGCGGCAAGCCAATCTCGGTGGGTGCATCATACGAGAGGAAGAAGAATCAACCAATTAACTTTATTGCTCTAGGTCCCGATGGGCAGATGGCATTAACCGATGCGAATACTCACAAGGGTTTATCTCGACTAACATCTGGCGGTGACCTGGAGGTCCTGACGCAGGAGGAGCCAGGGACAGATCACTCGTCCCCATGGTTCTCCCGTACTGACAACAAATTACTCTTCGGTATTTACGACCAAGTGGGTCCTACCGAGATGGCCGAGACATCCCGTATGGCGATTCTGCAACTCGATACCGGAGATGTCAGAGTGTTAGGTCGGCAGGGTGGACTCGCTCCTACCCTAACACCCAGTGGGCACTTACTGTTTGTGCAGGGTAACAGCCTGTGGGCCTCGCTATTCGATCACGAGCGCGATGAAATGGTCGGCGATGTTGTACTCGTGAGGGACGACCTCTTTCCTCCCTTGTTCGCACCTTACAGTGTATCGCAGGAAGGTACTCTTGTTCACTACAGATCAGCCGCCGAGCAAAAGCTATACCGGCTTGTTCTTGTGAATCATCAGGGTAAAGAGGCGGATCTGGGAGCACCCCCGCGTGTGTATGGCAATCCCAGCATGTCACCCGATGGTCAGCGCGTCGCGGTACCCATCGGCGAAATGTGGTCGAGTGACATCTGGGTGTACAGGCTGAAGGATACTAGCCTAATGCGGCTGACTTTTGAGCAGGCGCATTTTATGCAGCCGACCTGGACAGACGCAGACCTGATCACATTTGATTTCGGACCTACTAATCTCACATCGCTAGACCCATCCTCAAAACAAGCGAATGGTATGGGTGACCTGCTTCAATTGACCAAAGGCTCAAGCTGGCGCCTCAGCATGAGGGGACCGGTTCTGATGCAGTGCGATCAAGGAATTGCCAACTGCGATATCGCCCGATTACCCGGCACAACGAATGGGCAGGTCGAACTGATACTGAATGACGCACATAACGAGATGATGCCGGATATCTCCCCGGACGGTCGCTGGCTTGCCTATCTCTCGGATGAATCCGGTCGTTCGGAACTCTATGTCAGACCTTATCCTGATCTCAATCAGGGCAAGTGGCAGGTATCTGTGGAGGGAGCTGGTGCACCTCGCTGGTCTCCCGACGGGAGCGCGCTATACTTTATCAACGTCAAGCAAGAAATGATGGTGGCGGCCATTGACACTGAAGGTGGTTTCAATGTTACTACACGGGTCACGCTATTTGACGTGAGTAACTACCACTTCCCAATGTTCTTCACCACTGTTTTTAATATGACCCCAGACGGTCAGCAATTCCTGATGGTAAAGCCTGCTGCGGAACAGGCGGGAGTTCAGATTCAAGTGGTCATGAACTTCTTCGACGAATTGGAACGTCTGCTTCCTAACAGCAAGTAGCTTCATGCCCCTACATCTATTGGGTACCGAGGTATGCTCCTAGGACCATCTGATCCGAACCCCAGATACGCCGCTTTAGAGAAAACCGGACATTTTGGGCAACAGTTCGTGAATGATTCTCGGCTTCACAACCGGCCAGGTGCGGAAGCAAGAGGCTGCAGGCACTGGTTTCCTCAAAAGCGGACGCCGACTCCCCCTAAAGAGGGGTTCACTTCAACCTAACGTCTTAACCGACGATGGCATCGACGTCATACCCACGGTCATAGACGTAGGCTGAGTCTCTTCGAATCTTTTTGATTAAGTCGGGGTCTTCAATGCATGCGATGATTCTAACATCACCACCGCATCGGCATCCCGCTGGGGCGTGTCGCAGTTTGATCGACTGCGAGGCAAGCTGGTTGAAATATCACCCGAAGTGCTCACGCCCGCAACATCTGCGGCCCGTTACACATATTTAGGTGAGAATCGGTTCAAATTGATCCATGGCGGTCACAATGGCGGCTTCGGCGAGGTCATGGAAGCAGTCAAGGATCCGGATCCAGGTGTGACAAGTCTGGTGATCGCCGGGAGTGTGCTTGAGCCGTTTAAAATTCCTGAATAGGGGACTGTCCCCTTTACTCGCTAACGGTGCATGGTTCCAGTTCAAATTCCGTGGTCCGACATCTCGGCTTTCGCCGGAATGACGGAGGATATAATGAACCTTCAGGCAGGATGCTACGTCTTTATATCAAGAAATCAGTAGTTGACAGGTAATTGGTGTGGCACTGTTTGAATGTATTATAGTAAAGCTGGTCTATGTCGATGGCCTTGAATTAGAGGAATGGATGCTAAGATGACTAGGAATTTGCACACTCGAATCGATTCAAGCTCATTAATATGGGTTACCATTGTTTTTTCCCTTGTTGGCCTTACTTTCACAGACAGATCCCATGCTGCGGAAGCCGACATCACGGCGAAAGAACTGGTTGAAGCCGCCATAGATCAGACCCGTGGCATATCTTCCTATGCAGAATTTTCCATGGTGATTCATCGTCCCGACTGGGAGCGGACATCCAGCCTGAAGTCCTGGACCCGCGGACGCAAGGATGCACTTATTCGCTTCATTGCTCCTGCCAAGGATGCCGGTAACGCAACACTCAAGCTGGGTAACAAGATGTGGACCTTCACTCCCAAGCTGAACCGGACGATTCGACTCCCCTACAGCCTGATGTCCCAGAGTTGGGGCGGTTCCGACTTCTCCTACACCGACCTGTCCCGCTCTGATAATTGGTTGAACGAATATGACCTCAGCATCGCATCGGTGACGACAGAGGACGATCATAAAATCTACACGCTGGTCGCCATACCCCATGATAATGCCCCGGTGGTCTGGGGGAAGGAAGAGATGCTGATCCGGGACGACTACGTGATGCTGCAGCATACTTTCTATGATCAGAGTATGGAGCCGCTTAAGACACTGGAAACTCTGGAAATAGGCGAACGTGACGGTCGCATGATGGCAACCCGTATGCGCATGGTGAAGTTGAACGCACCGGAAAAATACACGGAGCTGATCTGGGGCGAGGCAGACTTTGACGTTGAGCTCGAAGATCAGATGTTTACCTTGTTTTACCTCAAATCCGGAGAGTGAGGACCCATGTCTGATATCTCGTTGACAGATGGTACATTGACGGCAGTAGCCATCAGGCCCGACATCAAGCGCGCCACACCAGAGCTGTGGGGCGTGGCCTGGCGAAATATCACACGCACCAAACGACGCACCTGGCTGACGGCCTGTGGCATAGCGTTTGCCATTTTGATGATGACTTTTGTCAGGTCACTGCAGGTCGGCGCCTTTATAGGCGCTGTCGATAATTCGGCCCGGATCATGCTGGGCCATATCCAGTTGCAGCATCCGGTGTACGAAGATGATCCGGCGATCGAGAATAGCATTCACGGAATCAACGACATCATTGCCGATGTCGAGTCGCGACCGGGCGTTGAGATTGTCTCTGCCCGTGCTCAGTCATTTGCACTGACATCTTCAGGAGAACGCAGCTTTGGCGCACAGATCATCGGTGTGCAGTATGAGAAGGAAGCGGTCTGGTCTTCATTGACACGTATGCAGGTGGATGGCCGATATATTGAAGGACCCGGTGAGGCATTTATTGGATCTGCATTGGCTCGTAATCTGGGCATCACCATTGGTGACGAACTGGTGATCCTGGGCACTGCCGTCGAGGGTGGTGTCGCTGCGCTGGTCGCGGATGTAGTGGGCACCTATACCAGCGGCCAGCCAGAATTGGACCGTGCCATCGTGCAAGTGCCGCTCCAGGATTTCCAGGTGGCATGGACTCTTGCGCCGGATGAAGCCCACACCGTGATTGTGATCGCAGAATCAGTAGCCGATAGTGAGGAGCTTGCGCCACAGTTGGGTCGTGCTGGCCTGCGGAGTTTGAACTGGCGGGACTTGCAGCCTGAAATGGTGCAGATGATGGAGATGAAATTAATCGGCACCTACGTGTTGTTCATACTGGTGGCGATCATTGTGATTTTTAGCGTGGTCAATTCCTTTATGATGATTATCTTTGAGAGAACCCCGGAATTTGGCATGCTGATGGCGGTTGGCATGCGGCCCCACCACATCATCATTCAGCTGCAAATCGAAGCACTTCTGGTGTGCATATTGGGGATTATTTTGGGTCTTGGAATTACAGCAGTGGGGGTCGGCATTTTGAGTGAGACGGGTATCGCACTGCCCGCGCAGGCAGGTGAGTTGTTGAAATCCATGGCCATGCCGGAACGGATGTACCCGGTGTTTTCCTTCGGCGCACTGTTTATTGCGGTTCCGGTCATGGTACTGGGAACGCAATTAGCTGCCCTTATTCCCGGCTTACGCCTTAGACATATGCATGCGGTTGATGCATTGCGATCGGCAGAATAACTCATGCCGATAACACTTCTCGCCCAACTGAGTCTGCGCAACATCGTACGTCATCGTCGCCGTAATCTGATGCTTTTAATGGCAATCGCTGTCGCAGTTCTCACGGTGTTAATGGCGAACACAGTCATTCGCGGTATGCAGTATGACCTGCGGGAACAGACAGTCTCCAACCTGAATGGCCATATCAAAGTCCATGCGCCCGGCTATCTGGATGATCCCAGTATCGCCCGTGGCTTCGAATTGGCTGCAGGGTGGGAGCCCAAAATCAATGTTAGTGAAGTTGAAGGCTGGGCGGCCCGGATTCGTATTCCTGCAGTGATTATGAGCGAACGCGAAACCCGTGGGATTCAGTTCGTTGGCATAGATCCTGCCCAGGAGTCGATTTCATTTCTCAGCAAGGCGCACTATGACGGGCAGCCCTTAAATACATCGTCAGATCGACGGATCATCATCGGCAAGGAGATGGCGGATCAACTTGAAACACAGGTCGGCAGACGACTTGTGATCATTACCCAGGGATCCGATGGGCTCAACAGGGAAGCCGGGTTCCGTATTGCAGGCGTCTATGATACCGAGGGCACAGCCATAGAAAAGATCTTCGTATTCACGGGCGTGACAGCGCTGCAAAATATGGTGGACGCAATCGTCGTGACAGAGGTATCCGTGAGACTTGTCGATGATGCGTTTCAACTCAGCATGCTGGATTCGCTATTGAGATTCTTTGCTGATCTTGAAGTCAAGACCTGGCAGCAGCTCGAACCCCTGGCAGCGGCGTTTTTCCTGTTTGCTGAAAGTGCGATCTATCTTTACTTTTTCATCATTATGACTGCGTTGATATTCGGCCTGGTCAACACCCTGGTGACTTCGGTTATGGAACGGGTGCATGAACTCGGCATGCTCCGGGCGGTGGGTATGCGCCCTGGTGCTGTGGTCATGCAGGTCGTTATTGAATCCACTTTTATCATGATGATTGGTGTGGCGTTAGGACTCACGCTGGGTTGGCTGATTTTTCAATTGCTTCCACCGGTTCTGGATCTGTCAAGCTTTAGTGAAGGGTTCGAAAAGTTTGGCATGCCAGCCAAGATACACTTGCGCCTGCATGTGTCTGACATGGTTCTGATTACCGTAATGAGCATGGTGTTTGGTGTACTGGCAAGCCTGTATCCGGCGAAAAGAGCCGTAAAAATAAGTCCTCTGGAGGCCCTAAGACTATGAATGATGTAGTAGTCACAGTGCGTGGAGCGACCCGTACTTATAATGAGGAAACTATCCCGGTACACGCGCTTCGGGGTGTGGATCTTGAAGTACATCGCGGTGATTTCATCAGCCTGGCTGGGCCCTCCGGCTCGGGGAAATCAACATTGCTGAATCTGATTGGCGGTCTCGACCAGGCTGATGAAGGTGACGTAATAGTCGACCAGGTCTCTCTGTCGGAATTGAATGAGAATCAGCTCTCTGATCTTCGATTGGAGAAGATCGGCTTTGTATTCCAGGCATACAACCTGCTGCCGGTGCTAACCGCCGAAGAGAATGTGGGCTTTGTCATGCAACTGCAAGGTATGTCCAAAACCGAACGTAGCGAGAGGGCGCGGGAAACTCTGGCTTCAGTAGGACTTGAGGATCTTGCAGACAGGCGCCCGGGCGATATGTCCGGGGGTCAGCAGCAGCGAGTTGCGATCGCCAGAGCCATTGCAACCAAACCAGTTCTGCTGTTGGCTGACGAACCCAGCGCCAATCTGGACTCTGGCACCACGGAAGAGTTGTTGCAGCTGCTCAAGAAACTGAATGAAGAATTCGGCATGACGATCGTCACGGCGACCCATGATCCGATGGTGATGGCTTATACCAGTCGGAAGATTAACCTGAGAGACGGTGCCATAGTCGTCAGCACATGAGCAGCATGTTCAGCCGGTTGCTGCTGCTCGCTAGTATTGTTTGTATTTTGGCTCCAGCCGATGCCCTTGCACTTGATACTAAGATTAGATTAAAGCTGTTTGGTACTGCGGCATTTCTGCCCGTTCATGACATCCAACGCCATTTATATGGCACACCTGCCCTGGATTTGAATGGTGATATGCGGATGGTGTTCCGGCATAGCTGGGGTGCCGTGAATCTGCAGGTTGATCATTCAACGACCTTCCTGTCAGGAGACTCATTTGCGCTTGCCAGCGCACCCCAGACCTCACTGGACCAGACGCCCGTCGATGACGAAGCTCGCATCATGGATTTGACCTTCGATATTGAGGATGGCAGTCGGCATCGCAGTCTGCATCGCTTTGATCGCCTGGCGCTACACTATCGCAAAGGTGATTGGGCAGTCACTCTGGGCCGTCAGGCGGTCAGTTGGGGGAATGGCATGGCTTTTTCGCCTATGGATCTGTTCAACCCCTTTGCCCCCACCGTGGTGGATCAGGACTATAAGGCCGGAGATGACCTTCTTTTGGTGGAGCGACTGTTCAGCAATGGTAATGATCTGCAATTGCTCGCAGTGGGGCGCCGTTCAATATCGGGTGATATCAGCGGGGACTCTAGTAGCGCGGCTCTAAAGTGGCACGGTTTCATCGGGGATGGCGAGATGGAACTGCTCGCTGCAAAGCACTATGCCGATAACGTGCTGGCAGTATCGGGTCGCCTGCCTTTGGGTGGGGCGATGCTACGGTCGGATATTGTGGCAACACAGTTAGACGAGGGTGACATCGAAAT
>PBRP01000092.1 GCA_002726655.1 Gammaproteobacteria bacterium | reverse complement strand
ATCTAGCGACAATGCCAATTGCCATGGGTCTCTCCCGTGAAATCAAATTGAACGCGCATTCTGTGGATGCTGGCGTTGTGAGTCAACCATCAATATGATTGTGCATGCACGAGGCCGCTTCTGCTGAGTCTCATCGATAAAGTGTAATTAGCGCAAGGAGCCCATATGGATTTCCCAAAACCAGAGATGCTAGAGACCAATGGTATCGAGCTTGAGGTCTACCAGGCCGGAGTGGGTGGTGTGCCTATTGTTTTGTGCCACGGTTGGCCAGAGCATGCTTATAGCTGGCGGCACCAGATTCCTGCACTTGTCGAGGCCGGCTATCACTGCATAGTGCCGAATTAGCGTGGCTATGGTGCCTCGGCCAAACCCGAGGACGTAAATACTTATGATATCCATCATTTGACGGATGATCTCAATGGTCTGCTGGATACACTGGCCATTGAAAAAGCTGTCTTTGTTGGTCATGACTGGGGTGCGATCGTGGTTTGGAACCATGCCCTGTTAAATCCTGATCGTGTCGTTGCGGTAGCAAACCTGTCAGTACCCTTTATGGTCAGGGCGCAGAATGATCCCGTCGCAACATGGGAGCAAATGCTTGGGCAGGAATTCTATATCGTCCATTTCAATCGCCAGCCTGGGGTTGCAGCGGCCGCATTCGAGAAAAATCCCCGTTTGTTTCTCAGCAACCTGTATCGAACCAAACAATGGCTGGAATCTGCGGACCGGAGTGAACCCGTGGGCAGTCCCATAATCCGTATGGCAGAAATTGAGAATAATCGCGGGGAGTTACTCATGAGCGACAAAGAGCTCGATGTCTTTGTTACCGCCTTTGAGAAGGGCGGGTTCGCCGCACCCTGTAACTGGTATCGAAATTTCACTCGCAACTGGGAAACGACGGAGAGCGTTGTACAGGAAGTGAACTGTCCATCCCTGATGATATATGGCAAGTACGATATGGTTCCCGATACAGATATGACGCCGTATGTGAAAGGCCTGGAAACCCATACCCTTGAATGTGGGCACTGGATCCAACAGGAACAGCCCGGGAAGACCAATGAGATAGTGCTTGAGTGGTTAGCCCGGAAAACGTCTTGACCTGAATCGTGACGCATCAGCAGATGCTGGTGATCAATTCCAGAGCCTGGATAACCAGCGCCAAGGTAACATCACCGTATTTGACGTTCTGGTAAATGAATACGATTTGACAGAAACTCTAATCATGAGTCGAAAGTACAAACTTATTTTTCTGGTGACCTTCAGCCTGTTCTTCGCGAGTGCCGGCAGCAAAGGAGGAGATGAGATCGGCGAGCTTCTTGATCTTTGGGATTACAGCGACCCCGCAGCTTCGGAGCTACTGTTTGTCTCCCTGACTGATGTTGCCCGGCAGTCTGAAAATGCGGATTATCTACCTGTATTGATTACCCAGCTGGCCAGGACCAACTCCCTGCGTGGCAGATTCAAACTGGCACATGAACAACTGGACCAGGCAAAGTCGCTAATTTCCGAACAGACATCGCTCGCATGGGCTTTTCTTCTTCTTGAGCGGGGTCGAACCAATAACTCCGCTGGTAGCAGGCTGGAAGCGATTGACTACTTTAAGGAAGCATTCAGAATTGCAGAGATCATTGGCGATGACTACCTGGCTGTAGATGCCGCGCATATGGTGGCTATGACGGAAACACTGGAAAACCAGATGAAGTGGAATGTCATTGCCCTTGGTATTGCTGAAAACAGCAAGAACGAGCGAGCCAGAGACTGGCTTGGCTCCCTGTACAATAATATGGCATGGACGCTCTTCGAGCAGGAAGAGCATGAAAAAGCACTGGATTTATTTGAAAGAGCTGTTGAGTTTCGTCGATCGAAAGACAATCCGAAACGACTGCGGATTGCGCGCTGGGCTGTAGCTAGAGCGCTTCGTGAACTGGGGAGGCTCGATGAGGCTCTTGAAATACAGCAGTCTCTGCTGTCAGAAACTGAAGACCGGGGACTGGCTGCTGACGGGTATGTCCTCGAGGAACTGGCCGAACTCTATCTGATTAAGAATGATCCTGTCGCATCAGATTTTTTTGCCAGAGCGTACGGCATCCTGTCCACCGATAAGTGGCTTGTGGAAAATGAACCCGAGCGTTTGCTGAGGTTAAAGAAACGGGCGCTCAGGAATTGATGGCGAATACCAGGTCAAAAATTACCGGTGCAGAAGCAGCGCAGGGCCTGACCTTCGCAAGCCCCCTGACCATATATGACCTGAAATCAGGGTTCAGATCCATGTCAGCATTGATTTCATAGGTCGCGAAATTGTTTTGAATATCGACTCGTATAGTGAGAGTGAGTTCTTCACTTTCCTCGGACATTGACGACAGCAGAAAGGTTTGAATGTCCTCAACGTAGCGATCTAATTGTCTGGTATTTACTTTGGAGCGGGCGTCTGGTGATATATCGACGATTGATTTCAGCTCTATTCTGTTTACCTGGGCATCTGAGGCAGCACTGGTGGCGAGTTCTGTCCAGCCTGCCAGGTGATGGTAGGCGATTGCAGGTTGTGGAGCATCAAAACCTTCCTCTCCCCACTGAACAGAGAGCCGCAAACCAGACGACTCGAGAATGCCTGAATCTGTCCTCGACTCGCAGCAGCTAGTCAGCATTTTCAGGTTTTGTTTTGAAAGTGAGAACAGGAAACCATCTTCGACAAGACAGCCATATGACGTTTCTGCTACTTCAAAGATGATAAAGGCAGCACCAATCCGGGTTACTTCATCCGGGGCGGTATAGGCTCCCGGGTTTGCCTGGCCCGGCTCCCAAAAAAGGCAGGCGTTAGCTGTCTGTGACAAGCCGGTTTGCAGGGCAAACGACTTGTCTTCACCAGCGAGTTTATCCAGGCACTGGGATAGTCGATGCTGATCTGAAGTATGCAGAGTCAGACACACAACATCTTCCACCAGTTCTGCCTGCATTCCATTGAGCGGGATCAGGTTGTGATCGTTTAGTACCGAATCTTCCCTCAAACCAGGCGCAAACAGCGATGGGCGTCGCCTCGTATTCCAGGTGGGGTAGGGGAAGCAGGAACAGAATTTCCCGATCCGTGACAGCAGGCGGGTAAAACCATATCGTTTCGCAAATTCGTATTCCGCCTGGTGTACCAGCACGAGTGCCAGGTGATTTTGACAATCCGGCAAGCCTTCGAACTGAATTGCAGGCAGGTAATAGAGGGCAGTAAAGCCGAATAGCCCTGTTTTTCCCAACCTGGTCGCGTCTGCTATGTCAACGACCTTACCGTCCTGAGCATAGTTTTCCAGGAGCTGGAAGATCTTAATTGGGGTTTTCGGGTAATTATCTTCGTCATCATCATCTTCCATCAGTAAGGACAATGACATTTCTTTCTGACCGCACTCCACCAGTCCTGTGGTGAGGTAGGTCCAGCATTGGCGCACCCTGTCACCCAGGTAAAATTCATGCACATGGATATCGACTATAAGGCTGGTCGATACATTTATTTTAAGTGGAAAGGGCATCGAAAAAGCATAAACCAACCGGAGCAGTGAATCGAGTTAGCTGTACAATAGAGCCCTGTTTTTTTTCCTAAATGGAATAATTGTGGCTAAGGCGAGTGATTTAAAGAAAGGAGACGTAGTCGAAATAGACGGGGAGCCCCATGCGGTCAAGCAACTGGAAGCAAAAAGCCCCTCATCGAGAGGTGCGTCAACCCTGTACAAGGTGCGCTTCAATAACCTGGTCACTGGTCATAAACGTAATGAGTCCTACAAGGGTGATGACATGTTAAAGGAGGCTGACTGCCAGCGAGTGCAGGTTCAGTTTTCCTATATGGATGGTGAGCATTACATATTCATGGATATGGAAGACTATTCTCAACATTCGCTGGGGTTGAATGCTCTGGATGGTCAGGTCGAATATCTCAGTGATGGCCTGGAGGGCATTACGGCGCTGCTTGTGGATGGCAATATAGTTGCATTGGACATGCCGCAGTCAGTGGTATTGGAGATTGTGGAAACGTCTCCTACCATCAAGGGCGCGTCCGCCAGTGCGCGCACCAAGCCGGCAACCCTGACAACAGGACTTGTGGTTCAGGTGCCTGAATATATTGATCTTGGGGAGCAAGTGAAGGTCAACACGACCAATGGCAAATTTATGTCGCGGGGCTAGCAAATCAGTGCTAAGGCCGACAGACTGCTAGCATCCACATGATTATCAAGAGCTGAAGTTGCGGTATGCATTGTTGATGCTGTCTATTGCTGAGCCAGGCAGAGGGCCTAGCGCCTGCGCAGCCAGCGCCTCCTCGAGGTGCTCGATTTCTGCCAATCCGACAATGGTCGTTGTGAATCTCGGGTGAGTCAGTGCAAAACGTATTGCCGTCTGGGCACGCGTGCCGCCTGCATCTCCTATGCAGTCAAAAATGTGGGCTGCTTTATCTGTTTCACTTTCGATGGTATCACCGGCGTTGAGGGGGCTTTCTCTTCCAGTCCTTGCCTCGGTTGCGATGATGCCAGCTGAGAATACGCGAATATTCATCGGAGCCACGCCGTGTTCAAAGCAGGTATCAACGATGCCGGTAAAATTATAACAGGGCCATGATGGTGGAGGAGTCATGGCCGCAGATGGATTCAGGAGATTGAAATATACCTGGGCTGACGCAATGCGATTGCTCTTGATCACCCTTGTAATTGAGGTCGTATCGCCTAGTGCGGTAATACCATAGTGGTCAATAAGACCCTGGGACTTGAATTCATCAAGGATGTCGAGTACGCCATGCGGTTTTAACACTTCACTCAGACCGATGGTTCGCTTTTCTGTTTTGGCGCCGATCGGGTTATGCAGTTGCAGCAATGCCACCTTCTTGAGCCTGAGCCGTTCGAGGCTTGAATGCAGGCTTTGTTCAATTTGCCCGTACAGGTCTGGATTTCCAGTATCAATCGTGAACTTAGTGGAAATGTAAGGCCTGTCATCAAATTCTTCCAGCAGCCATCCCAATGCCTGCTCCGATCTCCCATTGCCATAGGCGGCTGCGGTATCGAACCAATTGATGCCTGCATCAAGGGCCAGTCTTATTGCCTTGCGCCTAGTTTCATCATCCTGGTTAATCAACAGACCGCCAACTGCACCGCCACCAAATGTCAGCTCAGAAATCTTGAGTCCGGTTGTTCCAAAATCTCGATATTCCATAACAGGCTCAATGACCCTGGGCTAACATTGATTCAGCAAATTCCTGCATGACTTTATAATCTGCCTTGCCGTTGGCGGCACGGTTCAGGTCATCCTTTGCGAAAATATGCTTTGGAATCTTGTAACTTGCCAGGTATTGCCGGGTAAACTCATGTATTTCTATCTCGTCCAGTTCAAATCCGGGTTCTAGTTGCACTACCGCAGTAATTGCCTGCCCCCATTTTGGGTCGGCCATGCCGAAAACGAGTGCATCGACAACAGCAGCGTGAATTTTCAGCGCCTCTTCAACTTCTTCGGGAAAGACCTTTTCTCCGGCAGTGTTGATACAGTTGCTACCACGCCCCAGCAGAGTGAGTGAGCCGTCTTCTTCAATCTGCACCCAGTCTCCGGGAACAGAGTAGCGTACGCCGTCCAATAGTTTGAACACCTTGTCCGTTTTCTCCTGGTCTTTGTAGTAACCCGTGGGGAGAAATCCAGTTACCGCGACCATACCAGGTTCGTCAGCGCCTGGTTGCAGTTCGATACCCGCTTCATTGAAAACTTTGCATGCCGGCCCCAGCGCAAACTTGGCAACATCGATTTCCTCATCACTGGTCATGATGGATGTACCCAGCCCAATGGCCTCGGAAGATGAAAACTTATCAATCAGTAACATATTTTCATTGTGCTTCAGAAGCCCGGCCTTGATGTCGCGGGTCCACATGACGCCAGAGGATGAGACTGCATAAATGGAAGAGATATCATATTTCCGAGGGTTTTCATTAAGAGCATCCAGCAGGGGGCGGGCGAAGGCATCACCCACGATTGTCACCGAAGTAACCTTGTGCTGGTCAATATTCGCCAGGGCCAGTTCTGGTTCAAAACTCCTTGAGGGTAAGGTGACACAAGTTCCTCCATTGCTCATGGCGCCAACCGCCGATAGTAATCCGGTGCCATGCATAATAGGGGGCAGCGGTAGATTGACTGGTACGGGCTGGGTACTGAGTCGTTCTATAAGCTCTTCAAGGTCTACGCAAGGCGGGATACCCAATAGTGGGCTGCCACCAGCTCCCTGGACTTTGAAAAGGTCATCATGTCGCCACATTACCCCTTTTGGCATGCCGGTCGTACCACCGGTATAGAGGAACAGCAGGTCGTCGGCTGAATGTTTAACATCGACCGGGGAGCCGTCACCGAGGCTGACCAGTTCCTCGTAAAAAGAGTCTTCAGACTCACTGTGAGTGTGTCCTTCTTCAACCTCTATCCACTGTTTGACCTTCGGTAACTGTTCGTGAATGTGCTCTACGAAGGGTTCAAATTCGGAGTGGTACATGACCACGGTTGCGTCAGAATTATCCAGCAGATAGATGAGTTCGTGTTCGATATATCTGTAGTTCACGTTTACATGGGTCAGGGATGCCTTGAAGGCAGCCGCTATTCCTTCGCTGTATTCGAGACAATTTCTCATGTAGAAGGCAATCTTATCTCCCGGCACCGCGCCATTTTCCAGAAGACTTCTAGCCAGGTTGTTACTGCGGGCCGCAAAGGCTTCATGTGATATCACCCTGTCACCATGAATAAGTGCAGGTCTGTCTCCCGGTGTTATTTCATCTACGGCATTTAGAATATCGCCATAGTTCCACTGATAACTCATAGTTTCTCCTAACCTAACCCTCTACGGGTTTGACAAATGTACTTTCTGAATCTCTATTTTAAGGGTTCAGGCAATCGAATTCTTACGCCGAATAGTAGCCTCCGGTCACACAATGTGCTGATCAGGGCATGCGTGCTACTTTCCAGGTCCGAATACTGAATGGGTTAACTATATCGCACCTCTCCCACACTATCAGTTTCACCTGCCTTGACTATCTCGATGGATGCAGCGAGATCCTCAAGGTAGGTGTGCGTTACTGACCTGTGGAAAGGAGATAGCATCAGGTGCAGCGCCTTTGGTTCCGTCGTCAAACCGGAGAACCAGCCTTTGGCGAACATCTGTGAGTAGATGGCATAGACGTCCAATGTTGGGTGGCTGAAGGCAATAATGCCCAGCTGCGGGCTCCCAAGAATATCAAAACCCAATTGCCTTACGCCCTGTTCCACTGCCTGTCTCGCATCTGTTACCTGCTTTTGTTTTTCGCAATACCCGGCTATTCCAAGGTAGTTCATTACAGCCCAGGCAGCAGAAATCGCGCCACCTGGTCTGGTACCAGCGAGGGTTGGAGTGATCATCCTGCCTCCCGGCCAGTTGTCACAATCGAAGATCATATACTGGTGCAGCGTTTTGTCTCTGAATAGCACTGTAGAAGCACCTTTGGCACAGTAACCGTATTTATGCAGATCTGCGGAAATTGATTTCACACTACTAATTTCAAAATCAAAAGGTGGGATATCGGCCCCGTTCATTCGCACAAAAGGCGCAATATAGCCCCCCACGCAGGCATCGACGTGTAGCCACAGGTCCTTCTGTTCAGCGATATCGCCTAAAGCTTCAATAGGGTCAATCAGCCCGTAGGGAAAACTTGGTGCCGAGCCGATCAGCATGATGGTGTTCGCATCGACTGACTCTGCCATTGCACCCACGTCGGCGAGCAGGCTGCCTGCGACGGGGATTCTGCGCACTTCAAGGCTCATCAATTTTGCGGCCTTATCGAATGCCGGGTGAGCGGACCAGGGGGCAACAATGTTGGGTTGTCCCTTGATTGCTTTATTGTCAAATGCAAAATCACGTGCGGCCTTGATTGCCATAGTGATTGAATCTGTGCCACCGGAAGTGATCGTTCCAGCAGATTGATCATTGCCATTTAACAGGGCTAGCCCCATGCCAACCACCTCATCTTCCATCTGTTTCAGGCTTGGGAAGGCGAGGGGTCCTAAACCATTTTCAGACATGTAAAGGGTATAGGCCTCTTTCTGGACCCTGGCCACATCCTCACCCGCATTGAATACATAGACAGCGGTTTTACCCTCACGCCATTTCGCATCACCAGCGCCACGGTCGATCATCTCCTGCCTGAGTTCTTCCCAGTCAGAACCCTTGTCGGGCATTTTCATAATCATATTCGTTCCTACTCCTGCCTACCGGTCCATTTCCGCCAGGCGCGCTATCAACTCTTCGATTCTCGTGCTGTATCCCCACTCGTTATCGTACCAACTGACAACTTTTACCAGTCGTCTGTCCAGCACCTGGGTCAGAGCTGGGTCGAAGATACTCGAGTGAGAATTGCCAACAATATCACTGGACACGATGGGGTCTTCGCAATATTCCAGTATCCCCTTCAGGCTGCTGGCTGCGGCCGACCGCATGGCAAGATTGATACTGTCGACCGTAACATCAGAATCAAGCTCGACCGTGAGATCAACTACACTGCCATCGGCGACAGGGACCCGCATGGCCAGGCCATCGAGTTTCCCCTCAAGTTCAGGCATCACCTTGCCTATGGCGCGAGCGGCGCCGGTAGATGTTGGCACGATATTGGTCGCAGCATTTCGGGAACGTCTAAGATCGCCTGAATGTGGAGCGTCAATTAACCTCTGATCTGAGGTGTAGGCGTGAACCGTGGTCATAAGGCCGCGCACAATTCCAAAATTATCCTGCAGTACCTTTGCCACGGGAGCGGCACAGTTTGTTGTGCAGCTCGCGTTGCTGATGATCTTCGCATCTTTATTAATGACATGGTCGTTTACTCCCATGACTAGTGTGCTCTCCAGGTGGTCTTTGGTAGGTACTGTAACCAGGACGCGTTTCGCACCGGCATCCAGGTGAGCCTGAAGCTGATCCAGTTTTCTGAATTGCCCGCTGCTTTCTACTACATAATCTACGCCCAGTTCTGACCAGGGAAGATTAGCCGGGACGGGCTCGGACAAAACCTGGAAGGGATCTCCATCGATGGTCATGGTATTACCATCGAGACTAACGTCACCCGGGTAGACTCCATGAATGCTGTCATATTTGAAGGCGTAGATAAGTTGTTCAGGGGTCGCCAGGTCGTTTATCGCTACCACGTCATAGTGCTGCCGCAATTTTGCGATTCGTGTCACACAGCGGCCGATTCGACCGAACCCGTTAATCGCAATCCTTGGTTTTGTCTTTTCCACTTTTCCCACTCTATGCAATTTGGTCAATTACATTATCATTTACGTGTATGACAGGCTAATTCCCACGCCCCTATTGTTACCCCGAGTTTGGCCATATCTCTCGACAGCACATCAAAACCCCCCCTGCGCTATACTGGCAGCTTTTAGTTATCCAATTTTTGGGGTGTACAGTCGCTATTAGCAGTAGCTTTGCCAGAAATTTGCAATCTCGTCCCATGTGAAGAACGCCTGCCAGGCGAACCCGGTCAAATGCTAGTGACATGATTAACAAACTCATAATCCCTTTTGCGATTGTCTTTATCAGTAGCCTGGTAGCCCTGTGGATGTTTTTTCAGAAATCAGTGCCTGATGCCAGCCATCCTGAACCGCCTGTGATGTTTGTTGATGTCATCAAGGCAATTTCCGGTACTGTTCAGATCGAAGTTAAAGCGCAGGGCACCGTTACTCCTCGTACGCAAACGACTCTGGTATCGGAGGTCTCCGGTCTTGTAACTGAAGTTTCGCCAGCGTTTGTAGCCGGTGGGTTTTTTTCAAAAGGGGACATCCTGGTTCGGATTGACGATCGGAATTATCGTGCAGACGTTAAACGGGCGCAGGCATCCGTCGCAGCGGCGCAAACTAGTGTTTCCAGGGAGGCGGGGCTTGCTGACTATGCGCTGGCCGACTGGGAACGTGCGAAATCAATTCTTCAGTCTAGCAAAGCAGCGTCTGATCTTGCCTTGAGAAAACCGCAGCTTGCTGAAGCTATCGCCAACCTTGAATTTGCCAGGGCGGAACTCGACAAACGGCAGGGTGACCTGGATAGAACAATTATTCGCGCGCCCTATGACGGCCTGGTTAAAGAAAAGCTGGCTGATATTGGTCAGTTTGTCCCTGCCGGAACAAAATTGGCAGTAACATTTGCCATCGATATTGCGGAGGTACGCCTGCCACTCCCGGATCGTGAATTGCCCCATCTTGAATTGAGTGACAAGAGCCTGGCAGATGGTTCCGGTCCAGCAGTCGTAATGAAAGCTGAAATTGGTGGAGTCGAAAAATTCTGGCATGGAAATATTGTGCGAACAGAAGGCGTGTTCGATGAACAGAGCCGGGTCCTGTATGTCGTCGTACGGGTAGAAGATCCTTATAACCGGCAAAGGCAGAACTGGTCATATCCCCTTAGAATAGGCACTTTTGTTGAGGCAACGATTAAGGGGCAGCATGTTGAAAACATCATCAAACTTCCCAGAAGTGTTCTGCGTAGCGATGACGAGATCTGGACCGTGACTAGTGAAAAGGTGCTGGTCCCCAGAAAGGTCGAATTACTTCGCGCCGACGAGGACCTGATCTATGTGAGTGGTGGAATAAGCGAGAATCAGCTGATCTGTATGACCATGCTTGATAATCCATTGCCTGGGACCCGGGTAAGATATGAGGTTCCTCAAATACTCAGCGTGAGCGGCAATGGAGTCGATTGATACTCATAAGGGTTTAATTGCCTGGTTTGCCCGCAACCATGTTGCTGCCAATCTTTTGATGTTTGTTGTCATGCTCACGGGTCTTATTTCTGCGGTCACAGTGCGCACACAGATAATGCCAGACCTGGAAGCCGATCGTGTGTCGATTGATGTAGTCTTTCCTGGCGCATCACCAGGTGAGGTCGAATCTGGTGTTGTATCCCGCCTCGAAGAAGCTGTCAGGGAGATAGAGGGGATAGATGAAATGCGTTCTTTCTCCAGGGAGGGCATTGGCAGTGTGCTTCTCGATATCGAGCTTGGCTATGATATTCAGGTGGTGCTGGAAGAAGTAAAAATGGCTGTCGATCGTATCGCCTCTATGCCCGCATCAATTGAAAAGCCAATCATTTATCGGAACCAACATCAAAGAGGGGCGATCAATGTTCAGATTTGGGGCGACCTGAACGAAAAAACCATGAAGTCACTGGTTGAAACTATCAGGGACGAGATCATCAATTTACCCAGTGTAACGAAAGCAGATATCACGGGGGCGAGGGCTTACGAGGTCAGTATTGAATTAGAAGAGGCCAGGCTTCGTCAGTACAGTTTGACTCTGGAAGAGGTGGCCCAGGCAATTCGCCGATCTTCTCTTGATCTGCCTGCGGGTTCTATTCGGTCTGATTCAGGAGACATACTACTGAGGACGGAGGGCCAGGCTTATCACAGAAGTGACTTTGAGCAGATCGTGCTTGTTTCCAGCGCCGATGGGACACGTCTTACCCTGAGCGATATCGCCAAGGTGTCAGATGGATTTGTTGAGCAGGATTTTTTCTCGCTGTTCAATAGTCAGCCCACTATTGGTATTTCGGTATTTGCCATTGCTGATCAGAATCAGATAGATATTTCAAGGGAAGTTACTGAATACGTTCAGCAACGTAAAGGGACATTGCCCCCGGGGGTTCACCTGGATTCGTGGCTGGACAGCACCACTTATCTCAGTGGCACCCTGAGCATGATGATGTTCAATATGTTGTCGGGTGTGGTTCTCGTGCTGGTTATCCTGGGAATTTTCCTTCGCCTGCAGCTTGCGTTCTGGGTAATGCTGGGTCTGCCTATAGCATTCCTGGGTGCGTTTGCACTGCTGCCACTGGTTGGGGGCTCAGTAAACCTGCTCAGCCTGTTTGGATTTATCCTGGTGCTCGGCATTGTCGTTGATGATGCGATAATCATCGGGGAAAGTGTGCAGACCGCAACAGATCGTGACGGTCACAGTATGGAAAATGTGATAAGGGGTGCGAAACGGGTGGCCATGCCCGCAACCTTTGGTGTGCTTACAACGATAGTCGCGTTTGTACCTCTTGTGCTTGTGCCGGGAACCTTCGGTGCCCTGCCGGCGGCCATTGGATCGGTCGTTATGCTCTGTCTGCTCTTTTCACTTGTCGAGTCGAAACTGATTTTGCCGGCTCATCTCGCCAGTATGAAACCGTTAGCCACCGATGTGGCTTCCAGCAATACGCTGCTCAGGCGATACCAGAAAAGGTTTGCTGAAGGCTTGCATCGTGTTATCTACGACTATTATGAGCCAACTCTTGTTCGAGCGATTGGACAACGCTATATCACCGTATCGATTTTTGTTGCCATGTTGATCCTTGCGCTTGGGTATGTCATGGGGCCTTACATTAAGGTTGTATTTTTCCCCAACATGTCATCGGAATATATTGGCGCACGGGTCGAGCTTGTCGAGGGCTCTTCACCTGCGCAGGCGATCAAAGTGATTAGCGAGTTGGCCGATACGCTGATCGAACTGAATGAATCTCAAGAGGAGGAAGACAGGTTCCTGGTCAACGTGGCTGCCTTCACCCGGAATTCAGATGGCAGAGTTATCGCTGAGTTGAAGCCAATCGATGACCTGCACCAGAGCCCAGACGAAATAGCCACCCAGTGGCGAACCATGATTGGTGCGATTGCAGGCACAAAAAGCCTGGAGATATCCGGATCAAGAAAAACCCACGGACACGGCCGTGACGTCGAATTCAAACTGATCAGCCAAAATACGGATGAGTTGCAGCAGGCTGCCGATCTACTTGAACAGACTCTTGAAGGGTATAAAGGTGTATACGATATTGAAAATTCAAACCAGGGCAGTATTCCTGAAATCAATTTGGAGATAAAGCCCTCTGCTGAAGCGTTAGGACTCGCGCTAACTGACCTTGCAAGTCAGGTTCGTGCCGCCTTCTATGGTGTCGAGGCGCAGCGTATACAGAGAGGCCGGGAGGAAGTTAAGGTCATGGTTAGGTACCCCAAGACCGAACGTGAGTCCCTGGGGAACCTTGAAGCTATGTATATACGAACCAAGGAAGGAGAAGAGGTCCCTTTTACGGCAGTTGCAAACATAGAAAAACGGGTCAGCCCTGCATCGATTGTACGCAGCTGGGGCAAGAGGTCAGTTGCCATTTCGGCGAACGTCGATAAATCTCTGACGCAACCTGGTAAGATCGTTAGGGATATCCTTCAGGGTGATTTTGGCGATCAGCTAAAGAGGCTTGCTCCCTCAGTCAGAATGGAGCTTGGTGGCGCCAGTCAGGAAGAAAGTGAGATCTATAAGCGTTTGTTTTACACAGGTGCTCTGGCACTGTTCAGCATATACGCTTTGATGGCAGTGCCGCTTAGGTCGTACCTGCAACCAATTATTATCATGGGGGTGATTCCCTTTGGCATGATTGGTGCGTTGATTGGTCATGTGATTGTAGGTATCGACTTCAGTGCTCTCTCGGTATACGGCGTCATTGCCCTGGCGGGCGTTGTTGTTAATGACAGCATTATCATGGTGGATTTTGTCAACAAGTCAGTTGCTGATGGAATGGATGTTTCAAGGGCTGCCGTCAAGGCGGGAACGGAACGATTCAGGGCAATTATGCTGACCTCACTAACAACCTTTTTTGGGTTGCTGCCAATCCTGACTGAAAGCAGCCTCACGGCTCAACTGGTCGTACCTATGGCTGTATCACTTGGGTTCGGCATTCTCTTTGCAACGGTGATAACGCTGGTACTCATTCCATGCCTCTATGTGATTCTCGAGGACATGAAAATATCTCACCTGGCGTTTAGTCCTCGGTAAAATATCTGGACTTGATCTGGATCTGGATATCAAGCGGGTTCGACGGGATTCATTTCAGCCTTCCCCTGAACACCCTGATGCACCTAAATTCAGGTACTCCAGCTCGTCGAAGAGATTAATCATCGAGAACATTCTTTTGTATGCAGCGCAATGTGCTTCCTGGGAGCTATAGCTGTTATCTGTCATAAATGCATGTTTTATTTCCAGAAGGCTCAGCCGCTCGGGTGACATCCTGATACCACGATCAGACTCTGTATCCAGAATCAGTAATCTTGGTGTCTGTTCGCCATCATTTTGCCATCCACTCCAGAGGACTTCTTCACCACTAGCTCCATTGCCGGGAGAACCGGTGTATGCAAACTCTGCCCAGTAGGACATCATGCTGTTCGAAAGCAATTTGACTTCGTCAAAAGTTGATCCAGGGAAGACTATCCTCGTGGGATTGGGAAAGTTACCGAACACAAACATAAGCTCCATCGCATGCGCTGCGCCCAAGAGGTCTTTAAGGTCAACGATCCCGAAATTGCGCCAGTCATCAGCATCAAATCGATAGGCAAAGACACTGTCTCCCTGCGCGCTACCCATGAGTCCCGCGATTTCATCAACTGCAGTGGCTTTCCATAGATTGCTGGAGTAGGCCACCTCCCTGTTGTATGAATCAAGATCTTTGATGCCAGTCGGGATTCCCGCAATCTTGTCAACCCACAGGTCGTTCCACATCATGAAGAGTTTCGCTTCATCCCGATTGGTCCCTAGAATAACCGGGACCTCATTGTAGTTTTGCGTATCAGAAAAGATTTGTGCTGCCTGCATGTCTGCTGGCAGTACATATCCATCGCCGATAATGTTAGGGTTTATTGTGAAGTTCCCGGACGTTTTAACATGCGCCGTTAGCAACTCTTCTGGTGTCTTCGTTCTAAGCCAGGCGGCGAGTTTTTCCCTGCTCATGTCACGTTGAATTAAACTCGCACTTTCTGCTGATTCCGCGGTGCCCTCATTGATGAGCAGTCTGTTAATGACCTCGCGTGAGCTATTTTGCTGGCCGGGATTTCTATCGCCCTGATAATTTTCAGCCTGTGCGATGCTGGTAATTGTCAAGCCGCCACTTTGTGAGATTGCACGGTGAAATAGCCCTTCAGCCAGAGGTGATGCCAACATTGACATGACATTCCAGCCGCCCGCCGATTCACCAAATATTGTTACATTTTCAGGATTGCCACCAAATACGGCGATGTTCTCCCGTACCCATCTTAATGCTGCAATAATATCCAGGGTGCCAAAGTTCCCTGATCTGTCTCCGGCTGTAGTACCGGCACCACGCAGACCTGGATGAGAAAACCATCCGAATGGCCCCAGGCGGTAGTTAATAGTGACCATGATGACGTCGTGTTCTATAGCCAGTAGTGATCCATCATAAATTGATGTACCACCCTCACCAAGAACGTTGGCACCACCATGTATCCAGAACATGACAGGTAGAGCAGCCTTACCTACAAGTACATTTTCCTCGCTGTTAATGGGAGCCCAGACATTCAGATATAGACAGTCCTCACTGCCAATTGGCCCAGGAGTTTCAGGATTAATCGGGAGTTGTATACAGGGATTGCCAATTTTTGTAGCTTCTTTTCGATTCTTCCAGGGTTCAACAGGTTGCGGTGCCTGCCATCGCAATTCACCCAGGGGTGGTTTCGCGAACGGAATCCCAAGCCAGGCGTGTGAATCGTTGTGCCCCTGCATACCGATTATCTGGCCACTGGTCAGCTGCCGGGTTGAACTGGGTGATACCAGGTCCGGAGGCGGTGCCTGCGGGCTCAGGTAGTTGTATATTCCGCCGATAGTGACAGCGATGGCGACTATTAGCGTTAACAAGAGTGTGAGGAGAATTTTCATTACGGCGGCCACGTTTTTGGAGATGATTCGCAATATGAACCGAGACATGATGATTCACCCGCGTCCGGGTTTCAACTTTAGTTTTGCGGGGGCTAGCCCGGACCATACTAAAACCGGTCAGGTACAAACTGTATTCCAGAGAAAACGAAAAAATATCCCATAACACATTGAAACTTAACATGTTAACAACTTTCTTTAGCCGCCTTCATGAAATATCCGGGCTAGATCTTAGCATTGATGACCGTCTCAAATCATGCTCGCCAGATAATTGAGCCTGCGGGTGCACGGCCAAAGATGGCCTTCTGGCTGGGCGAATACTAGCGTTAATCCGATGTGCAAATAACGACTGCTACGAATATCACGAATGGTTTGTTGGACTGCTGGTGTCCGATACTTTAGCTCCCGATAAAATTACCCGGTCGCCGCTCTGAAACCGCTTTTACACCTTCCCTGTGGTCTGCTGTTTTTTGCAGTCCAAATTGTGCGGCACCCTCGATATCCGTCGCTGCCTTGACCCCGTCCGCCAGGCCAGATCGCATCTGTTCGCGCACAGAAACAACCGCTAGCGGTGCATTTTTAGCAATTTCCCGGGCAAGCTCAATGGCGGCATCGCGCACATTGTCATTATCAGTAAAGATATCAGCGAGTCCCCATTCGTTGGCTGTTTCGCCATTGATGCGCCTCCCAGTTAGAAACAGCAGGTTTGCCTTTTGAGATCCGATGATGCGAGCGAGCGTGTGAGTAAGCCCGAAGCCTGGAGTAAATCCCAGTTTGACAAAGTTTGCAGTCATCCGTGTATTAGGGCAGAGCACCCGGAAGTCAGCCATGACAGACAGCCCGAAACCACCACCAACGGCTGCGCCCTGAACGGAGGCAATAACCGGCGTTTTGCATCGGAACAGTCTTACTGCTTCGGTGTAAAGCGGATTGGGATCATCAGCGGTTCGCTGCTGCTCTTCTTCCTGCCGAGCGCTGGAACCAAAATTTGCACCAGCACAAAAATGTTTGCCCTCTGAGCAAAGGACAATAGCCCTGATATCCGGGTTGGCATCAATATCTTCGAAGCAGTCGGATAGATCCCTTATCAACTGGTGGTCAAAAAAGTTATTCGGCCCTCGCTGTATTTCACATTGCCCGACATAACCATCGAGTAGGGTTACAGCTATGTCTCCATATTGATCTTTCATTGGGTTTTCCTCAAAAAAAGGAGTGGAAAGCACCACTCCTTAATTGCTGAATTACGCCTGAGTGCTAGTCAAAGGCTCTTGGTGTTGGCTGAATGCCTTTAGGCCACTTTTCGAAGTTTTCCCTGACATTTTCGCCAATTTCCGCGACTGTCCAGGGTTCATCGGTATTGTCTTTGACTGCGATTGGATGCGCTTGCCATGACACCAGTTGGACACTGTTCCCTGTAACAAGGAAAGTGCGCCCAGTGACTTCTTTTGCTTCATCTGTGCCCAACCAGACTACCAGCGGAGATACCTTGTCCGGAGATAGTAGTTCTTCCATATTCTGACCTTCCGGAAAAATATCGGCAGTCAGGCGGGACCAGGCGGTAGGTGCGAGTATGTTGACCCGGACATTATATTTCATTCCTTCCTGGAACAGGCAGCGGGCAAAACCTGCAATTCCTGCTTTTGCGGCACCATAGTTGGTCTGGCCGAAATTGCCGAGCAGACCTGAAGTGGAGGAGGTCACTACGATACTGCCACCGGTTTCCTGTGTGAGCATCTGATCATAGGCTGCCTTGACTGTGAGGTAGGTGCCACGAAGATGGACATCTGTAACGATATCCCACATTTCATTGGTCATGTTTTTGAATGACTTGTCTCGCAGTATTCCGGCATTGGCTATGAAGAAATCAAGCTTGCCGAAACTATCTACGGCGGTTTGTACCATTGCGCGTGCATCTTCTTCCTTGGCAACATTGCCATAGTCAGCGACAGCATTCCCACCGGCAGCCTTGATCTTGTCGACAACCTGGTCAGCAAGTGCACTACCTGCGCCAGAACCATCCCGTGCGCCACCCAGGTCGTTGACCACGACAGATGCACCTTCCTTTGCCAGTAATAGCGCATGGGTTTCACCCAGCCCGCCGCCTGCACCTGTTACAATAGCAACTTTACCGTCCAATAAACCCATAGTTTTGCTCCTTAATATGTTGCTCTTTGAGTTAAGAGTTTGTGCTAAAAGTTAGCGTGAAAAAGAGGCGGAAGTAAATCATATTGATACGGTGAAAACCAGTCACTAGATCAGGGCGATATGACCCCATAAGCAGCCGTTATTTTTTAGATTTATGCCACAGATATCCCACTGGTGTGATCAGAATCTGTAGGTGTGCCCTTCTTTTGCCCAGGAATGAAAACCGGCTTTTCTTGCCTGTGTTCGAAAATTCTGCCAATTGTCACCATAGTGCATCAGTATGGTTTTGTTTTTAAGCCTGGCAGGCAGGGTTGACAGCTCATCGATTGAAGCATGCACCCCGCCGGTGAATAGCTGACAATCGTGGAAGATGAGTTCGAAGTGCATCTTGTTATCCAGTGACTCGAGGAGGTCAGGGTCAAACCGGGTGTCGGAGCTGAAAAGGATTTTGTCATCGATGATGACGGCGCAACTCCATGCACCATCTCTCCAGGAACGTGCAGTGTCTGGAAAGTGCATGGTTCGCGGCATTTTGACGTTGATTGTTCCGATATTGGCTTCCCACGTTTCACGTGGAAAATTCTTCAATTTCTTTGGTCGAATAACAGACCAGAGGTCAGAGAAAGTGAGCTCTTTTACTTCGGACTTTTGTGATCCTCCGCGCAGCGATTGTTCCCAGAGGATTTTCTCGTAGGTCCTATTGATAATCATGGTTGGTTTCTTACCCGCTACATAACGGCCAAGCAACTGTGCTTCTTCCAGCCCGCCTATGTGGTCAGCATGGCTATGGGTTATAAGGTAGTTCCTGATGCTGAGAAGGGGTAAGCCAACATTGTATAGAGCCTGAGAACACATGGTTCCACAGTCGATCAGCAGGTGATCATTACCTTTGACAACGATGAGATTATTCTGGTTCAGTGTTTTGGCGAACGCGGATCCCGTACCAATGAAGTAGAGGGAAAGCTCCCCTCTGTTTGTAAGTTTTACCTTCTTGGCCCGTTTACTCGAGATTTTCATGTTAATGGAACATCTTAAATAGCAGTGAATATCAAATTGTGCTCAGTTTACAGCAACCATTGTGTGAACCAGGTCACATTTCTGGCAATAAACCTTCTTGATGCGTGTTTGTTGACATCCTCGTGGTGCAGAACAGACAATGCCGGAAATTTCTAGTAATAGATCGATGCCCCAGGTGCCAGGGGACCTGATGGCAGCATATTGTAGGGGATTGACGAATGGACGCTTTGGAAACTGCGAGGGAGATACTGCCTGGCGTCATAGAACTAAGGCGCAAGATCCATGCGAATCCGGAGCTTGGCAATCAACTTCCAGAGACAAGACGCGCAGTACTTGATGCGCTTGCTGGGCTGGATCTGGAATTTCGATACAGCCAGGAAACCACCAGTATTGTGGCGACACTTCATGGTGCGGGAAATGGGCCGAGGATAATGCTCCGTGGTGACATGGATGCGCTGCCCATGCCGGAAAATAACCAACTGCCCTATGCATCACAAAATAAGGACATGATGCACGCATGCGGCCATGATGCGCATACCGCAATGCTGGTGGGGGCGGCAAAGCTCCTGCACTCCAGGCGCAGTGAGATAAATGGCTCGATTGATTTCTTTTTCCAGACAGGTGAGGAAGGCTATTTTGGGGCGAAGCTAGCCTTGGATGAAGGTTTATTCGAAGCGCCGAACTCCCCTGATGCTGTGTTTGCCATCCATATCACGCCATTGCTCGAGACGGGCAAGGTAACATCGAGGGCAGGCACGATTTTGGCTGCGGCTGATGTTTGGAAGATGATCATCAAAGGAAAGGGCGGGCATGCGTCCATGCCTCACGATTGCCTGGATCCGATTCCGGTTGCCTGCGAAATCGTGCAGGCGTTTCAGAGTTTTGTAACCAGCAGGATCAATGTTTTTGATCCGGTTGTGCTGACAACCTCAAAGATAGAGGCGGGTACCACTACCAATGTTATTCCCGAGGTCGCCAATGTCCTGGGTACATTGCGCTCAACGTCGGAGAAATCCAGAAGACGTGCACATGAAGGCATGGCCAGGCTAGCAAAGCAAATTGCCATTGCTCATGAGGTAGAGGCGGAATTCAACATTGAACAGGGTTACCCCGTCACAGTGAACGAGGCGCAATTTGTCGAGTTTGCCCGGCAGAGCAGCATTGAAATACTGGGTGAAAATGCATTTGTGCCCATGCGGACACCCATGATGGGTGCAGAGGATTTTTCCTATTTCCTGCAAAGGTGGCCTGGCGCCATATTCTTTCTTGGCGTCAAGCCGGAAGATCCTGCGCTCGCTGAGCCATGTCATTCAAGCCGGATGATTCTCAACGAGGATGGAATGGCTCATGGCATCGCCCTTCATGCGGGCGTCGCTATGCGGTGGCTGGCGCAACAGAGTGGAAGTTAACCCGGCGCAATCAATTCCCCATTTTTTTCAGATAACACCATCTCACGAATGAACTTGACAAGGGCGCGTGCAGACTTTTCGGGTACTTCTTCCATGGGTACGTGCCCCACTCCAGCAAACGTAACCAGCCGCGTGTTTGGCAGTGCCTCTGTAAACCGATGAGCCGTGTTGAGTGGTACGAGCGAATCTTCCTCTCCCCAGATTATCAACGTTGGTTGCGTGAGCTCTGACATGTCATAGGATGAACCAGCATTATTGTCTACATTTGAAAACCGTGTCACGGTTGCCTGACGAGTTCCCCGTCTTAGAGCCAGTTCGTAATAGCGCATAATCAACTCATTGGTCACCACTGGAGAATTGTTGTAGGCGCCCTCAACTCCCCATTTCACCAGGTAGTAAGAGTCGAGCTTTGCGGCGATCAGCCTGAACCAGGGCTGTGCCAGTAGCTTGAACACGAGAGGTGTTTCCTTTTTTGTATCTAGTTGCCATTCAGGCAAGCCCACCGCATCAATAAGAATCAGCGCTTTGACCTTGTCGTGATGGGTGAGTGCATAGCGCCATGAAACTCCGCCACCCATCGAATTGCCCCCTATAATGAATTCAGGCAAGGCAAGATGTTTCACAAGGGTGTCGAGCACTCCGAGGTGAGCGCTGGTCGTGTAATCATTGTCTGGAACTGCGCCGGTTAGTCCATGGCCGGGTAAATCCAGGGTAATGATTCTGAATTGAGCACCAAGAATCTCAACCCAGGGTTCCCACGTGTGTAGTGATGCGTTAGAGCCATGCAGCAACAAGATCGCCAAGCCCTTTCGGTTGCCTTCATCGCGGTAGTGAATCCTGGATCCGTTTTCCATCAGCAGGAACTGGGATGATGGGCTGGTGTACTTTGCATCCACGACATCGACCGGAATCGGATTTCTGTATAGCAGTATCCCGGTGATGATCGCTACGAGTAGGAGGGAAAAACCAAATATTTTCAATATTTTCATGACCTTAGTGACAAACTCGTAATCTCAGGCGGGTCTGCTTTAGCAGGCATACGAGCAGAATAAGGTTGTGAAAACAATTTATATTCCTTGCATCGAGAATATGCGTCAGTAATATCAGTGACCCCGGTTATCCAGAGGAATGCGCCGTGGCACCCGCCTTATCAAAGGTATCAAGTGAAGACGAGGCAGTTAAGCTGCTAATTCTACACGCTCTTGAAATCATTCGTTCTGATGATTTCGACAGGTATTTTGATTTATTTACTGATGATGCTGTATGGATGATGCCTTCCAGCTACCATGATGTACTGGTTGATGAAGCAAAATCCTTCTATGGATTCACCAAGAAATTTCGATTCGATCAGGAAACCACAATCGATGAAGTAGTAGTGGAGGATGATTGGGCCTACGTCAGAGTTGGTTTTGATGGCTACCTGCGACCTAAGTCAGATAACGATGCGCCTCCCCTCAGGTCTATCAGTCGGCATATATGGATCTTAAGGAGGCAACTGGATGGTTCCTGGAAGATCTCGCGCGATATCTGGAACAACCCAAAGGATAGCGCCTAGAGTGAGCTGATTATTTCCTGTTATATGGATTTGTTGTGAAAGGTGTTAGACCCGATATTGCTTTATTGCGGCAAAATGGCATTACTGCTGTTGCCTTCACTCGCATGAATGATCCGAAGGTGATCCCCTTGTGGTTTGGTGAAGGTGATGATGTCACTGCTGATTTTATTCGCGAAGCCGCGAAAAAGGCGCTTGATGATGGACAAACCTTCTATGTCCACACCCGCGGTATTGAATCACTAAGGCAGTCTATTCAATCCTACCTGGAATCATTGTACGCAAGGGAAATAAATCCCCGTCGAATCTCTGTACCTGGCTCCGCCATGATTGGTGTAACCATTGCTGCACAAATGTCGCTAAACAAGGGAGATGAGGCGCTGATTGTAAGCCCCCACTGGCCTAACATAGAGGCAACCTACCGAATTACCGGAGCGAAGGTAAATATGGTCCGCCAGAGGGAGACAGAAAGCGGTTGGCAACTCTCTGCTGCGGAGATAATCAACAAGGTGACGGCCAAGACAAGGAGTATTTACGTTAATTCACCCTGCAACCCGACGGGCTGGGTTATGACGCGCCCGGATCAGGAGGAGTTATTGGCTTGTTGTCGTGAGCGCAACATCCTGTTGATCGCCGATGAGGTTTACCACCGCTGTGTCTTTGGCGCGAAGGCGGCGCCTTCATTTCTTGAGATTGCCAGGGATGACGACCCGGTAGTTGTCATCAACAGCTTCTCCAAAGCCTGGGCCATGACTGGGTGGCGGGTAGGCTGGGTAGTCACGCCGGCTGAACAATCGGATCACTGGGCGATGATGTCGGAGTGTTTCAACACCGGGGCAACCGTCTTTGCCCAGCATGCCTGTATCGTTGCGCTGGAAGAGGGCGAACATGTTGTTCAGGAACTTAAGACCCAGTACGAAACGGGTGCCAAGATGGTGAGTGATATTCTCATGGGCCATGAGCGTATCAAGTTGGCGCCACCTCGCGGTGCCTTCTATGCATTCCCCAGGATTGAAGGTATCCAATCCAGCCTGGAATTTACAAAAAGGCTGCTGCAAGAGGAGGATGTGGGAGTAGCGCCTGGTTATACCTTTGGACCCGGCAATGATCAGAATATCAGGCTGTGTTTTGCCCGGAGTCATGAAAAACTGCAGGTAGGGCTTGATAGAATCGTTAGTTTTGTTGAACGCTATGATCAACCCTGAGGGAATAACACTGAAAAAGGAGCCGTATCCAAATGGTGATCTATGATTTTGCAATAGGGCAAACCAACCCTGAGACCTTCCCGGTAGAAGAATTTAAACAGGCAGCAATCCGTGCGATTGAATCTGAACATGAACAGTTCAACCTCTACCATGGAAATAAAGGACATGAAGGACTGCGCAGGGCAATGGCGGAGCGAGAGAGCAAGCGGGAAGGCATCCCCGTTGATCCGGAACAGATAGCCATCATGAACGGGTCCATGCAGGCGGTTACACTTGTCGGTCAGGCTCTTCGGCAGGGTAAGGACGATATAGTCATCACCGAGGAGTTTACCTATACGGGAACTATAGGTGCCTACAAGGGGATTGGCCTGGAGATGGTGGGTATTCCACTT
Organism: Gammaproteobacteria bacterium; assembly: GCA_002726655.1. Lineage (GTDB taxonomy): Bacteria > Pseudomonadota > Gammaproteobacteria > Pseudomonadales > Azotimanducaceae. The sequence goes on along the minus strand of PBRP01000092.1, from coordinate 3,674 downwards.
GACGGTTTTGGCATGCGCATGGATGCTTTGAGTGAAAAACTCAAAGAACTCAGTGATGCTGGCCGGTTACCACGGTTCATTTATACACTCACTACTTACCAGAACCCGACTGGCACCTGTATGCCGAAGGAGCGCAAGCAGGAGCTGATTAGTATTGCTGCGGAGTATGACCTGCCATTAGTAGAGGACAATTGCTATGGCGATGTCCATTTTGAGGGAGAAAAAGTACCCTCAATGTATGCCATGGATGACAGCCCTAACCAGATTTACATCGGCTCCCTGTCTAAAATCCTGGCGCCAGGTGTTCGCCTTGGTTATCTGCTAGCGAAAGAACCGATGTTCAGCAGGATTGTTAACCAGCGGTTTGATGCCGGGAGCAACTATTTTGCAGCTGCAGTTGTAGCAGAATTTTACAAAAATGGTATTTGGGATCATTGTGAAGTTGCCAACCCGGTGCTGAAGAAGAAGCGGGATCTGGTAATTGAGGGGTTGCAGGCGAACCTATCAGATATCTGTACTTGGTCTAATCCAGTTGGAGGCCTCTTTCTCTGGCTGAGGATGCCAGAGGATACGGATATGGACAAGCTGGTTAAATTGGCTAATGACAAAGGTTTTTCGTTTATGCCCGGATTAGCGTTTCATGTTGATTTTGCCAATAAGCCCTACATAAGGCTGGCATTCGGCCACGTGCCTGACGATTTGATTAAGGAGGGGATTCCAGTGCTAGCTGAGGCAATCAAGCAATCCCGGACAAGTAATGAACCACGCAATTTCGATACCCTTTTTTAGATTGTTTTTGCTGATTTTTTTTGAGTTATGCGAAGATATGGTGTGGCTCGCATCAGCAATTAAGCCGTTGCCGATAGAGAGGACCCGTCGATTCGCCTGATTTGGCCTTCTTTAAGACTGATGACCCCGACCATCGCCAGGTAGACAGAAGCGCTTAACGCGATAGCTGCCGGCGCGGAAATAATGCTCGATAAAAAGCCGGCGAGTAAACCGCCAAGTGGCATCAGACTATAGGTGATGCTGTGCAGACCCATGACTCTGCCTCTTAACTTATCTGGCACCTGCAGCTGAAGTACCGTCATCGAAGTAATCATGAAAATTGAAGTGAACAGCGCTATGGTAAATCCAGCCACCATGGCCAGGGAGTATGCATACCCGGATGTGAGCGCAAAGCTTGTGGCCAGGCTGAACAGGTAGATTGATGAGCCCGAAAGGAAAGCAGAAGCGAGAATTATCTTGCCCAGTCGACGTGATTCCTGAAAAGAACCTACGAGAACTGTTCCTGCTACTGAACCCACACCTGTAATCGATATTAAGTAGCCGTATCCGGTTTCACCAGCGCCAAGCAGATCTGAGAATATAGGCATAATCTGCATGTAGGATGAGACGAAGAACATTCCGCCAAAGGACAGGGTGATCAGTATCAGGAAATTCCTGTTTGAAAAGATAAATCGCACTCCTTCTGCTACCTTCTGAAGGGTTGAGGTTGGGGCGGAAGTGTTTGTGGTGGCTGCCTTCTGAATTTTCAGGCTGGAGACAACGACGAACATGGTAAAAAATCCTGCACTACAGAGGATAAAGATGAACCAGGTACCGGTGTAGGCAATGAGGATACCACCAGCGGCTGGCATCATCATCCGGCAGCTCTGCCAGATAATGGAATTCAGGGCCACCGCGCTCATCATATCTTCACGCTCAATCAGGCTTGGAAATATGGCCTGCCTGGTCGGCCAGTCCAGTCCGGTGACAATGGAAATGAGTGCTGCGATAAGGATAACCAGCCAGGCGGTTGCGAGATGGGTGAAATCAAGAATGGCCAGCACTAATAGCAAGAGCGCCACCAGCAACGAAGTGATCATGAGAACGGTTTTCTTGTTGAGCTGATCAGCTAGGACGCCGCCAAATATTGTCAGCAGAATTGCAGGGATAGCGGTCGCGGCTCCAAGATATCCGAGCATCAAAGGCGAGCCGGAGAGCTTGAACACAAGCCAGGCCTGCCCCATGACCTGTAATTGTGTCGCTCCCACGGATGCGAATGAACCCAGCCAGTAACGGCGGTATTGAACTCGCTGAAGTGCTCTGAGGCGACCCGAAAAATTCACTGCTGGCCTGGGAATCAAAAATCAGTCAGCAATATATCAGAACCCGGCAATTTCTTGTTTAAGGCGGTATCATCACCATAAGTTTAATCTGGAGACTAGTATGAGCTTTGAAGCCATCGTTACACCTTCGGGTCAGTTTGCCTATGACCGGATGCACTTTTCCCAGGCAACTAAAAGTGGTGGATTCCTGTTCCTATCCGGTGTCATTGGCACGGGTGAAAAGGGAAAACTCCCGGATGACCTGAATGAAGAATTTCATAATGCCTGGAAGAGCATTGGCGAAATATTGGCTGATGTGGGTGCAGGGTATGGTGACATCGTGGAGTGTACGACCTTCCATGTCGACTTTCAGTCTCACATCACAGAGTTCACCGCGATAAGAGATCAATACCTCAGTGAACCATGGCCGGCATGGACCGCGATTGGTATTACCGAACTCCTGGTGCCCGGGGCACATGTTGAGATTCGTGTGACGGCCAAGCTGCCCGATTAGAACAGGCCGTCTATGCTGTTGGATAAGTGCTAGCTTGCTGCGCGCCTGGTTTCAACGGGAACTGGCTGGTCAGATTTCCGTCTGCCGACGAGTTCTCTTCTGTCAGGGACCTTCGCACCCTGCCTAGGACCTCTCCGGAACTGGATTCGACGCTTTGTCCTTCGGCGCTCCTTGAATTCTGCACCGCCAAAGGCGATTGCGTCGGCTGACAAGGCCTCGATATAACACTCACAGCCAGCCTCTGCCAGGCGAATAGCGAAATGCATCGCTACTTCTTCACTGACTTTGTCTTTGATAATGAATTCTTTGCCGCTGAACAGGCGCTCGACTTTTTCTGGCTGGAGCCTGAAAAGTTTTTGGAACCTTTCCTTGGTGTTCGCCAGATCGTATTCACCAGTAGTAATACCACGAAAAGCTACTCTGAATAATTCGCCGTTCATCTAATGGTATTGCCTGGTCGCTGTCACAAGGTTGGGGGCAAATATAGTAGCATCGTAATTTCCGGACTGCTATTGAATTCAGTCCAGCACAAGAAATGTAGCAACAGATTCTGGTGTCAATCGCTCACGAAGCAGTGTAATGCGGGGTGGCCGTGCGGGTATTCAGGAAGGTTGCGATGGAGCGAAGGAATATTCCGCCCAGTTGGACATTCATGAGTAGGCTTTTCATCTATAATCCCTACAATCCTTTTATAACATGAGCCTGTTTATCAGAACCCAGATGCAACTTGCTGAAATTTCTGAGAATCGTCACTACCAGTTTTGGACCCTGCAGCTAATAGGCTGGACGGGCTGGATCGCGTTGTTTGCTTTGAGGGATGCTTATTAGGGGCAACCCCTGGAGCGTATACAGCTTTTGTGCCTGGATGCTTTTGCTGGACTAGTGCTCACCACCGGTCTTCGATTTCTCTATCAGTTTGTGTGGGAACGGGCCATTGTTGTCCGCATTGTCACCATTATTATCGCTTCCTATGTGTTCGCAGGAGCCTGACCTACATGAAGAATTCGGTTAGGTGTTCTTGAGGACATAAGATAGAACAACTCGATCTGGTTCATGTGAGCGGTCTCGTT
>PBRP01000091.1 GCA_002726655.1 Gammaproteobacteria bacterium | reverse complement strand
CTCCCAGCATTCCCTGGGGACGTTCTTTTAACAACCATTGACGGTTAACCGACATCTCGACCTCCTGATACTAATAGTGTATTTGCGCGGCATGATACATCTTCACCAGCGCCTCTTCTAATTCACTTACGGACCGACACCATGAATGGCCCGGCTCAAATGTTTCTGCCTGACTCTTGCCAGTATTTGTCCCGAAGCAACCGCTTCAGGAGTTTGCCCGTAGGATGACGGGGAAGCGACTCCTCGAAATCAATTGATTTCGGCGCCTTAAACCCTGCGAGGTTCTCCTTGCAATGGGCGATCAGCTCTTCTTCAAGCACATCGCCCACCATTGCTCCTGTCACCAGTTCAACGGCGCCTTTCACTTCTTCACCGAACTCATCATTCGGTATCCCGAATACCGCAGCATCGACTACTGCCGGGTGGCCAATGAGCACAGATTCAATTTCCGCCGGATATATGTTGACACCACCAGATATGATCATGTCGATCTTTCGGTCACTCATGAAGAGATAACCCTCCTCATCCAGGTAACCAATATCACCAAAAGTAAATACCCCTGGTTCCAGGTGCGCCTTTTTAGTCTTGTCAGGATCATTATGGTACTCAAAATCTGAGCCCATGATATTTTTAACGTAGAGCTGACCAGATTCACCCGTTGCACAGCGGCTCCCATCTTCCTTTATGACCATTACTTCCATAATTTCCACGGGTTTCCCAAGTGTGCCTGGTTTAGCCAGCCAGTCCTCCGAGTTGACCGTTGTTACGATGGAACCTTCGGTCGACCCATAGTACTCAGAGATTATTGGTCCCCACCAGTCAATCATCTCGCTCTTAATTTTTGGTGGACAAGGTGCCGCACCATGCCAGACGGTGGTCAGGCTCTGTCCACTGAACCTGGTCCTTATCCCCTCATCCAGTCGCAGCATTCGTATAAACTGGGTGGGCACCAGGTGCACATTGGTGATTTTATGTTTATCTACCAATGCCAGGACTTCTTCTGCATCGAAGTGGTGTCTCATCACCACACTTCCCCCGGTCAGCAGGGGCAGGAATGAAAATGCCCACTGGGCGGAGTGATAGACAGGACCACAGAGAAGCGTTCGACCACCCGCAGGCAGCCCCAGCATTTCAGTCATTCCATCGGACATCATTTTCAGCATTTCGAGGGGCGTACCACTTTGTGACAGTCCGCTTTTTACGCCCTTTGGCTTTCCCGTGGTACCCGATGTATAAAACATCGGACCTCCCATAGTCTGATCACCTGGCTCTGACTCATCAGCTGACCCAATAAAGTTTTCGTAACTTTCGAAACCTTCTATATCACCACCAATGATGACAGAAGCGTTAAGCGACGGTCTGTCTCCACGCTGTAATGTAGCCTGCCCTAACTCAGAAAACCTTGAGTCAACCAGAAATGCTTTTGCATTTGAATCAGCCAGAACATAGGCAACTTCTTCAGCCACCAAATGCCAATTAACCGGAACCAGCAGCCAGCCCCCATGTGCGGCAGCTGCAAAAGCCTCGTAATACTCACGGCGATTTCCGCTCAGTACAGCAAAGGTATCTCCGGGCTGAAGACCAGCTTCCCTCAGGGCGTGAATAAGTTGATTCACCCTGCTGTTATATTCTCTCCAGCTGATTTCACCAAACTCATCCACCAGAGCCACTTCATCAGGTTTTGAATCCGCATGAGGTTGCATTAGTACTGCCATTAATTATTTCCTTCTCGCTGTGTCATTCTAAGTTGCTACAAATTGTTGCCGTTTGTTTCCGCGATATCTGCAGCAGCAGACTATCCGGTATCGAAGCGAGGACATTAAAGCCCTGACGTGGTTGAAATTAAGTGTCCTTATATGGAAAATTGTATCTCTGGATCATCGACCAGTAAATTTTGGCTCCCTCTTTTCGAGAAAACTTGCAACCCCCTCACGATGATCTTCCGTCTGAAAAAGTATAGCCAGCGTCTGCGCTACCCAGTTTCCTGTATCCTGGTAGTCGCCGTGGTATGAACGGCGCAGGCCCTCTTTCAGGTATCGTACTGCCATTGGTGGGTTGGATGCTATTTTTACCGCCAGGGCTTTCGCTTTTTCCATTAACTGCTCGTGGGGAACAATATCGAGAACCAGGCCTATTTCCTTGGCGGTTGACGCATCGATAATATCGCCCGTAAACAGAAGTTCAGCGGCTTTCTGCGGCCCAACAAGTTTGGGCAGTCTCAGCAGGCCACCAACATCACTGACAAGACCGCGCTTTACAAACAGCTCACCGAACCTGGCTTTCTCAGAGGCGATACGGAAATCAGCAAATAGAGACAGATCCATTCCCCAACCTACAGCCGCACCGTTTACGGCTGCTATTATTGGCCTGTCACAATCAAGAATTGCCGTTGCTGCAGGTGTAGTACCCGGACGCACATTGCGCATTCTTTGGCCGCCCGTATTGGCGTCACCAGTCAACAACTCCTTAACATCGTCACCGGAACAAAAAGCCGGATCCTTCCCGGACAATATAATGCACCGGATGTCAGGGTCTTCCTGCAGCTGCCTGAAAACTGCTTCCAGTTCAGTGTATGCAAGCCTGTTAAGAGCATTCCTTGCCTGCGGCCGATCCAGGATAACCGTAGCTATGTGTTCCTCAACCGTAAGGTGGATCGTCTCAAAATCACTCATATCTGTTTCCTTTTAAGCGAATTTCCTGCAGCCTATTTCGAAGCAGACTGAACTCGATGTGTCTTTTGGAAGGGCGCAATACCAATATGCTTTCGCTAATCGGGCAGCCCGAGGACCCGCTTGCTGATGATATTCATCTGCACTTCATTGGTTCCACCATAAATGGTGACCGCCCGGTCGCGCAACCAGCCCCGCGTCGACTCAAGCTCATCGGCGGTGAAACTGTCACCTTCCCAGCCCATTCCACTGACACCACGGACCTCTGACTTCAGTGCTGAACCCTCTTTAGCCAGGGTAGAACCAACCAGCTTGAATATTGAAGTCGCTGCACCAGGGGCCTTCCCGGATTTACTTTCCTCTGCCACCCGCTGAATAGTGAGCTGCAAGGACTTCTCCATCATGGTTTGCCTGGTAATTTTGTTTCTAATATCGGGGCTGGAAAGTTTTCCCGATTTCTCACCAAAGTAGGCTTTGGCAATTTTTGCGTAAGGGTTGACGGGTTTACCCTTTTTCTTGGTTCGAACAGATGTAGCAGACCGCTCATACTGTAGCAGGCGCTTGCCTACAGTCCAGCCCTTGTTTAGCTCACCAACAAGGTCGTCACGTCTCGCTACTGCATTGTCGAAGAAGGTCTCACAGAATGGGGACGAGCCCGAGATTAGCTGTATTGGCTTTATCGTGACCCCAGGCTGATCCATTTCCAGTAGCACAAAGCTGATGCCATCATGTTTAGGTACACCCGGATTAGTCCGTACAAGGGCAAACATCCAATTCGAATATTGTGCGCCGGAGGTCCATATCTTCTGGCCATTGATTATAAATTGATCGCCTTCAAGGACCGCTCTTGTTTGCAGGCTGGCGAGATCTGATCCTGAACCAGGTTCACTATAACCCTGACACCAGCGGACTTCTCCGGATACTATTTTTGGCAGGTGACGCTGTCTCTGCTCCTCGGTTCCAAATTCCAGCAGGGTCGGGCCAATCATGGCCAGACCCATGCCGGTTGCGGGTGGAAGTGCCTTTATCGCGGCCAATTCTTCCTGCAGTACCCGATTGGATTCGAAATCGAGACCACCCCCGCCATACTCGGCCGGCCAGGTAGGTGCTGTCCAGCCGCGTTCAGCCATACAGTTCAGCCAAAGATCAGCATCTGCCGTACTGTAGATCTCATGGGCATCTTCGAAATGGAGCGCCTTATTGCGCATACTCTGTGGGCAGTTGGCCTCGAGAAAACCCCTTGTTTCACTTCGAAAAGTTTCGAGATTCATGCATTAGCCCTCTATTTTTTCCCTATGGTGGCGTCCGGTACCCGGATTATTCCGAGCTACACAGCCTGGCAGTATAAATTGAATTAGCCTCGTTTTGCATTATTCAAGCTACCAATCGGCACGTGCGAATATTATCTCATCACCAAGCTGACTAACCCAATGTCGGGAAACCACTGGACTATTAACTCAGATTCCCTTTACCCTCAATCAATGATGCAAGACCTCATCAGATTAAGTGATAGTCCCGATGCAAAAACAGCTCAGGTCGGTGGCAAAGCTGCCTCACTCATTACTCTTATCAATGCCGGGTTCAATGTCCCCAGGGGGTTCGTTCTCGGGACCAATTTTTTTGTTGACTGGAATCGTCAGGTTGTAGATTTACCTGAATGGCGACAGGTCTGCTCTGGCGATCCGCTTGACCAGGAAGGGTTTACCGCCAGCTGTGAGGAGTTAAAGAAGGCTGTCTCCACATTTCAGTTAACACAGAAACAAACTGCCCTTATTGCTGAAGAGTGCAGATCACTGGGCAATACCACCTTCGCAGTACGTTCATCCTCACCCGAAGAAGATCTCTTAGACTCGTCGTTCGCTGGGCTTTACGAATCATTCTTGAACTTAACGGCATTAGAGGTCATTAACGCAATCCACAAATGCTACCTCTCTTGTCTGGATGCTCGCGTCTTTATATATAAACACCAGATGAAACTTGCATCACCCGCGCCAAGCATTGCCGTAATCGTCCAGGTGCAGGTAAACAGTGATATATCGGGCGTCGCTTTCTCCTTAAACCCTATCAACAATGACTATGATGAGGTACTAATAAACGCTATACCAGGGTCAGGGGAAGCCCTTGTTTCAGGACTCATTACGCCGGATAGCTGGACAGTTGAAAAGCATACAAACCGGCTGCTCCACCAGTCAATCGGTGACGACAGGTCTGGCGACCCCTGCCTTGAAGCAAGGCAGGTTAACGAAATAGCGAGTAAACTTGGTGAGATAGAATCCCTCGGAAACGAGCCAGTCGATATAGAGTGGGCTTTTGCCAACGGCGAGTTGTCATTGCTCCAGGCAAGACCCATCACCACCTATATACCGCTTCCTGCGTCAATGCAGACCGAGCCCGGTGAAAAACGCACCCTATTTCTGGACCCAAGCCTTGCTGATGGCATCACGATCAGCGGGCCTGTGTCCCGAGTGACCAACGACACGATTGTGTACCTGATCAGTACGTTAATTTTTGCCGTAACCAATTTTTACCGACTCGATAAGCCGCCAAAGAAAGGCTTTCTGTTCAGCACAGGCACACGCCTTTATCTAAACTTCTCTAAGGTAATGTCACGTATCGACATCACCAGCATCGCAACCACAAAAGATTTCATTGATACCACAATCGCCGAAATCGTAGAAACCTGTGACCTTTCGGTCTACCAGATGAAATCCGCAAGAATGATGCCACGGCTCAGCAGCCTGCCATTACTTTTTCGCATCTTGTGGCGATTCAGGACACTGTCCTGGTATTTCCTTGCCGCATATTTTCGGCGTAAAAAGTTTCTCGAACACTACGATAAAACCATCGCTGAGTTTGATGATTTTCTCAATCAACCCATTCCCACCAATCTTAATGTTCATGATTTCCTGCACCACTACTACTCGCGGCTGATGGAAGTTACGCAGATAAGCACGGCACCTGCACTGGGATTGTACATCTTTGCCGGTACAAACAGGTTCGGTTCAGTTATCGATAACCATTCTCCAGAACAGTCACGACTGGTAGAACAGATCAAATCAGGTGCAGAGGACATGGTGCTGGATATGGGGATTGCACTGCATCGTCTTGCCATGTCCCTTGATGCGAATAGGTTCCAGAATCTTGAGAAGCTCCGAGAGATGATCCTTGACCGCTCCCTGGACCTGGAATTCATGCAGCAGTGGGACGACTTCCAGGCGAGATTCGGCTGCCGCGGGGCACTGGAGATGGACCTCGCCAATCCTAAATATGGTGACGATCCAATGGTGGCGTTGAAACAAATCGCCGACCTTGCAGGTGGAGACCGAAACTTCGATCCCGGTGCAGCGCATCAAAAGTTGGTAGATCAACGCCCGATTGCTTTCGAAAAACTAAAACGTCAACTCTCTCCGCAAAATCAACGCCGGTTATCTGGATCCTTCAATATCATGATCGCATTCGAGAAGGTCCGTGAAAAACCCAAGGACCACCTGGTCAAGATCAACAAGCGTTTCCGCGAATATCTCCTGATCACCGCTGAAACCTGGATGGGGCAGAATCGGCTCGACAAGGTCGACGACATTTTTGACATGACGCTCGATGAGATTTACCAGGGTCAACAAAGTACCGCATTCAATATCCATCATGCCCTGGACAACCGCGATGCCTATACCGCAAGAGCCAAACGTGTTCTACATTTCCCCCACTTCATCGACTCACGTGGCAGGATTATTCGACCGTTACGCGAAAAAATACCAGGTCAGTTGTCAGGCGTTCCCCTCTCTGCCGGTGTTATCTCCGGTCCGGTGAAAGTCTTGCATGATCCGTTTGAAAAAAAACTCCTCCCGGGAGATATTCTGGTCGCCCACACGACAGACCCTGGGTGGACGCCACTATTCATTAATGCCGCCGCTGTGTTGCTGGAAGTTGGCGGTGAATTGCAACATGGCGCCCTTGTGGCAAGGGAGTATGGCAAACCCTGCATCGCCGGGATAGTCAATCTTATGAACGACCTGGAAGACGGCCAGATGGTCGAGGTCGAAGGAAATTCAGGCATAGTGCGCCTACTCAGTTAAAAACCCGGAACTGCTTGTGACATTTTCAATGAACAACAATTCCTCAAGTGCCTTCAGATTAGGAGATGTACGCGGTATCTATCCGGAGGAAATTGACGAAGCGTTCTCGCTTAGCTTCGCAGCTGCCTTTGTAAAACATTTCGCTCTCGGTGACACAGTTGCAACCGGCAGGGACATGCGTGAGTCCAGCGCGCCACTCCAGCACGCTTTAAATGAAGGCCTCGCTGCAGCCGGAGTCGAAGTGATGGACCTTGGATTGTGCACAACCGAACTTGGCTACTTCTCATCGGTACAAGACGACATTGATGCAACAATTATCGTAACGGCAAGCCACAATCCACCGGAATATAACGGCTTCAAATGTGTGCTGAGCCGCGGAGTTGCCGTTACCTATGATACGGGGCTGGCGGAAGTTGAACGACTCATGCAGACCATGGGACCACCAGCACAGCAAGCCTCCCGTACAGTAACCAAAGTTGATCTCCACCCCCACTACATTGACTTCATCAAGACACAGTTCCAACCCTTGACCAGTACCCATATCGCACTAAATGGCCTGAATGGCACCGCCGTAACGCTGGCTGATACGCTGGCGCACGAACTACAGATCCCCGTCTCCTGGTTTCGAAAGGAACCTGGTCCCATCCCGAGCCAGGGTGCAAACCCCGCCAACCCTCATCTCGCAAAAGAAATGAAAAATTTTATGGCAGGCCGGGCGTTTGACCTGGGTGTGACCTGGGATGGAGACTGTGATCGCTGCGTATTTTTTGACCAGGACGGAAACCTGATCCCCACCTATTACATCATCGGATTATTGGCGAGCAGCTTCCTTGAAACATCTCCGGGCGCTGCCATCGTCTTCGACACTAAACTCTGCCTTAACACCCTCGATGTCATAAACAGGTATGACGGCAGACCCGTTCCTGCAGAAACGGGTCATGCATTCATGAAACTGGCGATGCGTGAACACAATGCTATCTATGGCGGTGAACTATCTGCCCATCACTACTTTGGTGATTTTTACTACTGTGACAGTGGCATGTTCGCCTGGTTAAAGGTCCTTGAAGTTATCAAGAACTCGGGGCAGACCATCAACGATCTGGTCAGTGAATACCGCAACAATGTCTGCTGCACACCTGAAATCAGTGTCCCGCTGGTAGATGCCGAAGCGGCCTTTTCTTCCACCTTGAGGGGATACGAGAAGGTCGCCCGCAGGGTCGATTTTTTCGATGGTTTGAGCTTCGACATGCCGGGGGACTGGCGCTTCTCACTTCGTCAATCAAAGACCGAGCCTCTAGTGCGAGTTAATTTCGAGTCCCGGGGGGACCCAGACCTGTTGCTGGAGGAAGCAGAAAAGATCATCAATGGGCTGGATGTGGCTGGCAGCGACTGGCGAAGTGAACTCACTATTCAGTAACCAGCGCACCTGATCATTTTCTTCAGAGGTCCCTGTAGCCCGACGTGTAATCTCAGGCTACCGGAAAAAAATAAAGGTCAGATTCCGGGTACCGGAAACCGGCCACAAAAGGCTTCAACATCGTCCCTGATCTGTGACAGGCTCGCCTCATCCTCAGGGTTTTGCAGGCACTTTATGATCCAGTCGGCCAGTTGACGCATATCTTCTTCTACCATGCCTCGCGTCGTTGCTGCAGGTGTACCTATTCGGATACCACTTGGTCGCAGTGGTGGATTTGGATCATCCGGAATAATCTGCTTGTTGGTTGTAATCTGAACCTTGTCGAGGGCCTCCTCCGCCACTCTTCCATCCAGGCCAAAACTTGCGACAGTATCAACCACCATCATGTGATTATCTGTGCCACCGGTTACGAGTGTCGCCTGCTTCTCCATCAGGGCATCTGCCAGGGTCCTGGAATTGATCAAAACCTGCCTGGCATACTGCTTGAATTCCTCGCTCTGCGCCTTCTGCAGAGTTATAGCGATGGCCGCGATTGCATTCATGTGTGGCCCGCCCTGAAGCCCTGGAAATACAGACTTATCGATTTTGCTGGCAAAGGGTTTCCTGCATAGGACCATACCGCCACGGGGACCGCGAAGCGATTTATGGGTCGTTGTCGTAACAACATCAAAACCAAAGTCGAAAGGGTTTTTCATCGACCCGCCGGCCACAAGACCACCGAAATGGGAGGCATCAGTCATGGAAACCGCGCCAACTTCATCGGCTATTCCCTTGAATTTTTCGTAATCAATATCACGAGGATAGGAGGTGTAACCACAGAGGACCAATTTTGGCTTGTGTTCCAGCGCATCCTTCCTGACCTGATCGTAATCGATGGATCCATCGCTGGGGTCGGTGACATAACGTACAAAGTTGAACATCTTGCCCATATGGGAAACTGGTGCACCGTGTGTCAGGTGTCCGCCATGGGAAAGATCCATTGCCAGAATGGTGTCTCCCGGTTCTAAAAGCCCCAGGTACACGGCCTGATTCATGGCTGACCCTGAGAGAGGCTGCACGTTGGCATGTTCGCACCCGAATACTGCCTTCGCTCGATCCCTGGCAAGGTTTTCGATTTCATCGGTAAATTCCTGCCCACCATAGTAACGGCGTCCCGGGTAGCCTTCTGAGTACTTATTGGTGAACACACTACCGAGCGCTGCAAGTACTTCTGGAAACGTGTAGTTCTCTGACGGAATCAGTTCAATACCAACTCGCTGTCTCGCTTCCTCGCCACGCAGAGCGGCAAAGACCGCGGGATCATTTTGTTCCAATAGTTCAAGATTTGTAGGCATGGGGCGGACTCCGGATTAACGATGTTTGGGCGCCCAGGCGAACGGCTTCTTTGCGAGTTTCACACTTCCTAGTGGTCAAACCCACCTAATAATCGCCAGTCATGTGATGGAGCGAATTCTATAATGACCCGCCATTAAATTGAAATGAATTCCAGTGATATTTGGCATCCAGGGAGAATTCGCCTGTACTCACCAATTCACGACATAATAGGCGTCTTTAAATAAGGAAAATGAATCCTTCATGAGCTCGACCCTATATATCAATGAATTGCAGCAAACTTCACATGGAGCACTGCAGAAAGTCACCGCCGGTATTTCCTGGCGGGATAAGGCTTGTGAGGTAAATATCGGGTGGCAGGGGGAACCCTGTCCAAATCCTGCCGATGCTCTCTTTCTGCTCATGTCATCGATCACCATTCCACAAAATATCAACCTGTCGGCAGATGCAACTCCATCCGGGGTCAGCACCCGGTCTATTAATCGCCTCAGTCGCGGTTACTTCCCAACGAACGATAGACCCAACAGTGAGCTGGCCAGCACCGACAGCAGGCCTGGCGTTCAACCGACATCTGAAGGTGTGACCAAAGGCCGTCGCCAGGGACTGCTTTTCGACGGTGGAATTGATGCTTTCCACATGCTTGCGCAATACAAGGATGAGGTCTCTACCCTCGTATTCCTGAACGGACTCCATGGGGATGAGGACCAGCATCAAAGTAGCCGACACGTTCTCAAGTCTGAACTGCAGAGAATCCAGTATCAGTCTGCGGAGCTGAATAAAGAGTTGCTGGTCCTGGATACCAACCTGCATGACTTGCTGGCGACACTTGGAATATCTGAAACGCTTCTTGCTGATTCTTTTTATGCTGGGCTTGGAAGCATTCTGGGCGGACACATTTCAGACTTGCTGATTCCCGGCAACGATAAATTTCAGCAACCAGAGGAGGGGTTTGAACCAGGTATGGTTATTCATGACTTTAATAAACTGACACTGCCTGAGAAACAGGAGAACATGGCGAGGGACCAGTACCTGATGGATGCGCTTCGAGTCTGTTGGGAGAATCCACGCAGAACCTATAATTGCGGCCGCTGCAAAAGGTGTACTCGCAGGATTCCAGCCAGGAGACTGCTCGAATCCCTCAGGCGAAGAGAGGCTAAACTGGTAGGCTCGCGCAAGATTCAGGTCAAATAGGCCTCACCTGGTTTTGCTGCAGTGTCAGCTTCAGCGGCGCTTCTCAATTAATTCTTTGGTCCAGTGGTTTGGTTTTCGTTTCTCAAAAAAAGCAAGACCGCCTTCCTGTACATCCGGCGACTGGAAGTGATTGCGATGCATCATGCCGATGAAGTTATCCGAGTAGTGCAAAGGCATATCAACTGCCTCAAAGCTCTGCCTTATGGTGGCAATACAGGTTGGTACCAGGTCCAGAATGTCATCACAGATCTTTTCCACCTCGCCATCAATAAAGCGATCCTGGACAACGACATTGCATAATCCGGCCTCAAGACCCTCCTGGGCACTTAGATGCCGACAGCGCAGCCACAATTCCTTGCCGCGCTTCATGCCGACAACGTGGGTTGAACTGGCAACCATGTGACCTGAAGCAGGACTGCCTATCCTCGGACCATTTTGGCCAAACACGGCGCTTTCTCCAGCGACGGTAAAATCGCAGGTGTATGCCATATGATTTTGGAACCCAATGCAATAACCGCGCACGGCCGCAATAACTGGCTTCTTGCATCTCCTGATTGCCGGGTCCACCTGGGCCATGTCCGCGTTTACGCCAGCCGCTAAGTCCCCACCAACACCAAAATGCGGGCCATTATGCGTAATGACAATAACGCCGATCCCGGGATCCTGGTCTGCCATCCCTATGCCACGCAAGAGGCCGGAAAAAGCCTCTCCATTAAGGGCATTCATTTTCTCCGGACGATTGATGGTGAGTTTCGCAACACCCCCGCCCCTTTTTCGCTGGCGTGTCTCAAAAATGATGGCCTTATTTTCAAATCCTTCCACCGCTTGCCAATCAGTCCACTCAGACATTAGTAACCTCCTATGACTGTATCTGCTGTTTGCAGCAGGTCCACCAGTTGCTCTTCCGATATGCGTTCAAGGTAATCCAGCCCTTCATCAATCCCAAGTAGCCTGCACCAGATTGGACAGGCAATCAGTTGCATGCCCTGCAGCCCTTTCATGGAAACAACAAACCCGCGTATATCAGACCAGCGGCTATCCAGTTCCCTATGCGCAAGGGGCAGACCACTTTCCTCTGCTGTCGCAATCACAGCCGCCTGAGCCTCTCTCGTCTTGAAATTCCTCGACCATTCGAAGGTCCCCTTATCAAGGGCATCTAGTGCTTCACTGGTAAATACGACTGCTATCGTTTCACCCTTATTTGCAAACGCACGCGCGAGGGCAAGACTACCAAGCACTGAATCTTCCAGTGCCTCCCGGCATATTATGACGTGACTCATTCTGATCCTCTCTGACCACGGGGTGATTTCGCTCTAAATTCGCTGGACCGCGTCATATCACGCAGCCTTCCACAGACGGACCATTATACGTAAAGTGTTTCCAACTATGGTCCGGTAAACCAATTTCATTGTTTTGCCGACACAGGTTAAAAACGCTGATCTATATCAAAGAAGTAACGATTTCTGACTCTAGCGGTTTATTGGTTAAAATTTGACCCCCGTCAAGGTGGTCATTTCACCATTACCCTGATGATAGACGACAAGGTTCAGGGTAAGCGACAATAACAGCCCTGGTAGAGTTTCCCCAAAGGAGTATCACATGACCGATGGACCCACGACGCTGGCAGCCCTCATTGAAGCACAGGCGGATAATCTTAAGGACAAACCATTCCTGCTGTTTGAGGACAGGGTTATTTCATTCGCTGATCTTAACCGGGAGATAAACCGTGCGGCTAATGGCCTGGCTGCCCTTGGTGTCGGTCCGGGGACAGGTGTATCCATCATGATGGCAAATTCGCCTGAATGGCTGTATGTGTACTTCGGCATCCAGAAACTCAATGCCTATGCTGTTCCTGTTAATACAGGCCTCAAGGGTGAAGGCTTAAGGCATATCATCGATCATTCTGACTCCTCCCTGCTGGTGGTTGACGATACGTTCGTTGAAGAAGTCACACTAATCGAGGGTAGCCTGGGCAAACTTAAGCATATCGTTACCAACAGGGTGGATGTGCCTGGCGTACCAGAAAACTGGATACTACTGGCTGATTTGATGCAGGCATCCTTTGAAAATCCTGGGGTCGAAATAAAAAATGGTGAACTATCAGCCCTTATGTATACGTCCGGTACTACCGGTGCGCCAAAAGGTGTCGTGAACCGCTACATAGGAGGAGCAAATGCGTTCGGGGCTTTCTTTCAGAACAACCCTGAAGATGAAGAGATCATGTATACCTGCCTGCCCCTATTCCATGCCAATGCGCTCGGGCTCTCAACGCTTCGCGCCCTTTCCAGCGGAACAACACTGGCTTTGTCGAAGCGATTTTCTGCCAGTCGTTTCTGGGATGAAATACGTAAATACAAGGTCACTACCTTCAACGCCCTTGGGGCTATGATTCCCATCCTGCTCAAGCAACCGAAAAGAGATAACGATGCAGACAATCCAGTTAAAACCGTATTAAGTGCAGCTTGCCCAGCGTCTGTCTGGGAGGAGTTTGAGAAGCGTTATGGGGTCTTTATCGTTGAAGGTTATGCCGCTGTCGATGGTGGCGGCTTTGCAGTCATGAATTTCGGCAATGCGCCCAAAGGTTCAATCGGCAAGCCCACCAACCCCTACAGGCTGGTTGACGATGATGACGCTGATGTCCCGGTCGGTACCAGTGGCGAGCTGATCTTTGAAGTTGATGATGTCAAGACACGCCAGGTTGAGTACTACAAGAACGAGGATGCTGGCAAAGCAAGAATCGTCGGTGGCTGGTTCCATACGGGTGACATGCTGCATGCGGATGAAGATGGAAACCTCTACTTTGATGACCGAAAAACAGATTCACTGCGCAGACGGGGAGAGAATATTTCAGCCTGGGAAGTAGAGCGCGAAATCAACAATATTCCAGCAGTGCTGGAATCTGCCGTATATGGAGTTCCCTCAGATTTGGGCGAAGATGATGTGATGGTGGCGGTGCAGTTGCAACCTGGGGCTACCTTGAGTGCGAAAGAACTCATAGCACACTGCGAAAAGAACCTGGCAAAGTTCATGGTACCCCGCTATGTTGAGTTCAGGGATACACTGCCAAAAACCGGGACTCACCGGACCCAGAAAAGTGTGCTGAAAAAGGACGGGATTGGGCCGGACACCTGGGATCGGGAAGCTGGTTAACCTTGATCAGACAGTAGGGTTCGCTCATGGCTCGCGGCAACGCTGGAAGTTGCAACGGACAGACGAATTTGAGTCAGTTCACCAAACTATTTGAAATGTTTTCAACAGTCCTTAGTTACACACCGGGTTGGATAGTTAGGCACCTAATCTTCTGTGGCACCGGCCATCCATGGCCTCATCCCGCGTCCATCCCTGGCGCTAGCCACGTCAGATCAGGTGCCTAACTATCCAATCCTAACTACTGATTTTCGTCGAATTAGTATTAGATCAAAACGAGCTTCTCTCTTGTTTAGGGCACAAGCTCATGGCCTACACTGCGTAAACAGACCATCGCACCTTCAAGGTCATCGGCTTTGATAAAGAAGTAGTCTGTTTTGTAGCCACTTATCACCAGTACACTGATTGCTGCACGTGCGAGGTTGCTTGTGATATCGGCTGCCACACCGATTTCGCTGAATAAAAGTTTGCCCCTAATTCTGAAACACCGCCAGCCACTCTCCACCTCTTCAAAATCAGTAATCTTGCCTGCTGATTCTCCGGGCATCCCAGCTGCCACTAATAGGGAATAGTCACCGGGAATAGAGCAAACAAAGTGCTTCATATCAGTTACCTGTCGGTTCAGCGCATGCAAGTCGCCAAACGAATAGTATTCAAACACTTCAGGCAAAAGCTCAAGTTTCAATGGTAGCTATTCCTTTTGACAGGGTGAGCAAAAAGCCCAATGATGTCCGCAATCAATCATCACTTCAGAGGCACCATGGACAGGGGCGAGTTTACAGGATTAAGCGTCTCGCTGGGTAAGACGGGAGCTGCCTGGATTGAATTCAATGATTGGCTGCAGAAAGACGAACAGCCCAGGTGAGCAGAATAGATCTACCGCCTCAATATTTTTCCCGTGAAGATGAGAGCCCCGATGAGCATTTTTACCGGGACCCTCGTTTCACCACCCATATTGACGATGCGACGATCAGTGCAATAACGAAATATTATCTCGAGACCCTGTCACCTTCGGACAGGCTTTTGGACCTGATGTCTTCCTGGGTTTCTCATCTTCCCAACGAAGTCGGCTATCGGCATGTATCAGGTCTCGGCATGAACAGCAAAGAACTGGACCAGAACCCAAGGCTGGATGATTCCATCGTCCAGAACCTTAATACGACCACTCACCTGCCTTACGCTGATCGCAGTTATGATGTAGTAATGATTACGGTATCCATTCAATACCTGACAAAACCCTATGAAGTCTTTTCAGAAATTACCAGGATCCTCACACTTGGAGGAAGGTGTATTGTAGCCATGTCACACAGAGTGTTTCCGACTAAGGCGATTTATGCCTTCCTGAAATTAGCACCCGTAGAGCGATGTGAACTGGTATCAAACTACATGACGGAAACAGGGCAGATTACTGATGTAGAAATCCTAGACAGATCACCACGACTTGCGGACCCCCTCTGGATCGTGGTTGGTAGAAAAACAAAATAGCGCTAAACTCAATCCTGAAAACCCAGTCAGACCAAGGTAATTAGACACAATGAAGATAGAAATCAAATACTGCGCCCAGTGAAATTATGAGCCAGAAGCGGCCAGTTTGGCGGCAGAGCTTAGTAAGGACCTGGATGTTGCTGCAGAACTGTGCGCCGACGGCAAAGGGATATTTGATATACTGGTAGACGGTAAACTTATCTATTCCAAATATGAGACCGGTCGTTTTCCAGAGCCAGGGGAAGTGACCAAACTAATTGGCAGCGATTAGCCCTGAAACCTGACCAGGTTATGTTCAACGACATACTTCTTGATAGGTAATTGCTTCTCAAAATATACCAGGTGAGAGTCACAGCTGCAGTCAGAAGACCCAAAGCCTTTTTGCAGGATACGACCACCCGCCTCAACCAATTCGTTTGCAAACAGGCATTCTTTTCTTGAAGTCTCCTCATAGTATGCACAAGTATCAAGGGTAAATTTGCGGAGATAGTCTATATGCCAGCGCAGCTTTTTATCCCGACGCAGGTGTCGCCTGATTCTTGCATTTAGACCTCCCGGACCAAAGGCACTGCCAAGGTATGCATAGTAGCCAGGCAAAACTTCCAGCAGCCCCAACTTACCAACATTTATCTGAGCCACATTTAGAGCGCGCAACTGGAGCAGATACGTTCCTTTTCCCTGGTTTATCATGACCACAGGTCGTGTAATTGCAGTCATGGAATGATACGTTGTCCAGGCAGGACAAAATACGTACATTAGCCATGTTTTGTGGCCGGCTTTCGTTTGGGAGATGCAGCTGGCTGGGGATGCCCGGCCGAGGGGCGCCCGGCCGAGGGGTGCCCGGCCGAGGGGTGCCCGGGTGAGGGTGTGACTGGCCGAGGTGCGGGGAAATTGCTCAATAACAGGAAACGAGGCGAGGAGATATCTCAGGATGTATGCAGGCAAGTACGCAAAAGAAAGAGCCGATCAACCAGCAATAATAATGGCTGCTTCCGGAGAGTCTCTGACCTACGCTGAATTCGACGAACGAACCAACCGGCTGGCTCATTTCCTGAGACAGCATGGGCTTGGGCGACTCGATCACTACGCCATATTTATGGAAAACCACCTCCGCTATGCTGAAGCCTGTGGTGCCGGTGAGCGTTCCGGGCTCTACTACACCTGCATTAATTCCTATCTCACGGCAGAAGAACTGAGCTATATCATCAACAACAGTGAGTCACAGGTCATAATCACCTCGACAGCAAAACAGGGCATTGTCAGGCAAGCCCTCGCTGATTGCCCGAATATCACCCTCTGCCTCATCGTGGATGGCGAAGGCGATGGAGATATGTTTGGTAACTATGACGAGGCCATCGCGAGCATGCCGACTACACCAGTTGCCGACGAATGCCTCGGCACCTCCATGCTCTATTCCTCAGGCACCACTGGTCGCCCGAAGGGCATATTGCGTCCACTGCCTGAAGCTCTTCCCGATGAGAAACTGGCGGTACACAGCTTTTTGTTCAACCTCTGGCAATACAGGGAAGGAATGATCTATTTATCGCCAGCCCCGCTGTACCACTCTGCTCCCGTCGCCGCTGTCGGTCTAACGATTCGCTGCGGGGGAACGGCTGTCATCATGGAACGATTTGATGCCGAAGAATATCTGGACCTTGTAAAACGATACCAGATTACCCATAGCCAGCTCGTACCTACCATGTTCAGCCGCATGCTGAAGCTACCAGAAGAAGTTCGCATCGCTGCTGATGTATCTTCACTAGAGATCGCGGTGCATGCTGCAGCGCCCTGCCCGCCCCAGGTGAAGGAGGAGATGATCAATTGGTGGGGTCCGATCCTTTTTGAATACTATGGCGCTACTGAAGGTCTCGGATTTTCAGCCTGCAACAGTGAGGAATGGCTCACACACCCCGGGACGGTCGGCAAGATAATGCTGGGCGATGTCCATATCCTGGATGATGATGGAAACCCTTCAGAACCGGGAGTACCGGGAGAAATTTGGTTCAAGACCGCGTCTGAATTTAGCTATTTCAATGATAAGGAAAGAACTAAAGAGGCGTTCTCCACTGATGGCTCCATGAGCACCGTCGGTGATGTGGGATATCTTGACGATGATGGTTACCTGTATCTGACTGATCGCGCAACTTTCATGATTATCTCCGGCGGCGTGAACATCTACCCACAGGAAGCTGAGAACCTACTGATTACGCATCCTAAAGTCGCTGATGCCGCAGTATTTGGTGTTCCCCATCCTGACCTGGGGGAAGAGGTCAAGGCAGTGATTCAGCCAATGCCTGAAATCTCTCCCGATGAGAATCTCGCGCAGGAACTGATGGATTTCTGTTCGCAACATCTGTCCCACCAGAAGTGTCCGCGATCCGTTGACTTTGAAGAAGAACTGCCTCGCCTGCCAACTGGGAAGTTGTACAAGCGACACCTCAGGGATCGGTACTGGGCTGATCATAAAAGCAAGCTCCTCTAAACAGGAGAGACCAGTGTCGAGGATTGTCCAGGTTACTCGCGGCGAAGCAAAATTCCAGCTTAGGTGAAAGGCAGATCGTTGGGGTCGACATTTCCGCCTGTTAATATCACTCCAACTTTTTGTCCGGCAAATAGTTTCTGATTACGAATCACTGCGGCAAGCGTAACAGCCGATGAAGGTTCGACAACCTGCTTAAGGCGCGTCCACAACAGGTACATTGCATCGATGACTTCCTGCTCGGAGACGAGGAGGATATCACTGACCTTATCTTGCATTATGGCAAAATTTCTTGCGCCAATAGTTGTCTGCAAACCATCGCAGATCGTCCTTGGGGTATGACTTGTCACGAGTTCACCGGTTTTAAACGAGCGATAGGCATCATCAGCCATTTCAGGTTCAGCCGCATAGACCCTGGTCATGGGATGGGCAGCAATAGCCGAACCCGCCACTAATCCACCGCCTCCAACCGGCACCAGAAGTGAGTCCAGCCCACCGGTCTGGGCAAGCAACTCAAGCGCCGCTGTTCCTTGCCCGGCAATAACCAGGTCATCATCATAGGGGTGAACAAAGTGAGCACCCGTGTCCCTGACCGCCTGCTCCAGCGCGACCTCCCTTGCATCCAGCGTCGGCTCACACTCAATAATGCTGGCACCATAGGCGAGGATAGCCGCCTTTTTTACCTGCTTCGTATCACTGGGGATTACGATGTAGGCATTGATACCACGCAACTGTGCCGCTCTTGCCAGTGCAGCACCGTGATTTCCGGATGAATGCGTAGCAACGCCATTTTTTGCGCTAGTTTCAGAAAGAGAAAAGACGGCATTTACCGCACCACGGGATTTGAAGGCACCTGCCTTCTGCAGATTCTCACACTTGAACAGAAGGCGGCAGCCTACAATCTCATCAAGTTGCTGACTCGCCTGAACAGGGGTCCGATGAATGTGAGGTGCAATTCTTTCATGGGCGGACCTGACATCACCGATGGAGACTGACACGATCTCTCTACACCTTTATGCATATTGAGGAAGGAAAAAACAGGGTATTCTCGACCATAACAATTACGCGCCTAGCGTTTTTCGATTTTTGCCCAGGTATCCCGCAGACCTACCGTCCGGTTGAAAACAAGCTTATCGGGCTTGGAATCATTGCTATCGAGGCAGAAGTAACCTTCCCTTTCAAACTGCAGTTGTTTTCCTGCTTCACTGGACTCAAGGCTCTGCTCCACAAAACCCTGCCTGATCGTTACCGAGTTCGGGTTGATCAGATCATGGTAGTCCTTGTCACTCGCATCTGGAAAATCATCCGTGAACAGGGGCTCATACAGCCTGATTTCCGCCTGCAGGCTGTGGGGTGCAGATACCCAGTGTATAACCCCCCGCACTTTCCGGCCTTCCGGGTTTTTACCAAGAGTATCGGGGTCAAAGGTACATCTGATTTCGACAATTTCGTCACCGTCATTCTTGATGACCTCGTCTGCGCGGATGACATAGGCATTACGAAGTCGAACCTCACTACCGGATACCAGGCGCTTGTATTTGCGGTTGGCTTCTTCCCTGAAGTCGGCCCTGTCGATGTAGAGTTCCCGGGTAAACGGCACTGACCTGGTCCCCATAGACTCGTCTTTCGGATGGTTGGCAGACGTCAAGTTCTCCACCTGCCCTTCCTCATAATTCGTAATAACGACCTTAACCGGGTCGATCACGCCCATGACACGCGGTGCTGTTGCCTCCAGATTTTCTCGCAGGCAGCTTTCCAGGAGCGCCAGCTCAACATTGTTGTCACTCTTGGTGACGCCTATTCGGCGACAGAAGTCCCTGATTGATTCGGGTGTATAGCCACGACGTCGCAGACCAGCGATCGTGGGCAGCCGGGGGTCATCCCATCCATCAACGATACCTTCATCTACCAGCAGCTTGAGCTTGCGCTTGCTCATCATGGTGTATTGCAGGTTCAGCCGTGAAAACTCTATTTGCTGCGGATGAGCATTCATCGCCAGCTCATCAAGCACCCAGTCGTAAAGGGGTCTGTGATCTTCGAATCCGATATCACACAGGGAGTGAGTGATACCTTCAAGAGAATCAGACAGGCAATGGGTATAGTCGTACATCGGATAAATACACCATGCATCACCTGTTTGATGGTGTTCAGTATGGCGAATACGATAGATGGTGGGGTCACGCATGTTGATATTGGGCGCCGCCATATCTATTTTCAGTCGCAGCACATGTTCGCCGTCAGGAAACTCGCCCGCACGCATACGCGCGAACATATCCAGGTTTTCCTCAACAGACCGGTCCCGATGGGGGCTATTTTTTCCCGGTGCAGTCAGGGTTCCGCGGTAGGCTCTAATCTCGTCTGCAGTTAGTGAATCAACATATGCCTTCCCGTCTTTGATAAAGCGCACGGCAAAATTATGCAGCTGTTCAAAATAGTCTGACGCATGGCGGACCTCGCGCCATTCGAACCCAAGCCATGTGATGTCTTTCTTGATGGCTTCCATGTATTCAACTTTCTCTTTCAGCGGGTTGGTATCATCAAAACGCAGATAGGTCGTTCCATCAAAATCCTTCGCCATACCAAAATTCAGGCAAATAGCCTTCGCATGCCCGATGTGCAAATAGCCGTTCGGTTCAGGAGGAAACCGGGTGATCACCGCGCCGCTGTTCTTCCCGTCAGCAATATCTCTCTCGATAATGCTGCGGATGAAATTTGGCGGATACTTTTCTAGTGATTCATTCATAAGTTAGTTCCTGTCCGTAAATTGCAAAGTCTGAACCAGATTCGCAAAATACGTAAACCGTTAGCCTTTAAAATAAATTGCATATGAAGGGCTATCGGACTCGCCCACGAGCCCGCTCCATGTGAGTAAACGGACAAGAGTTAGTTAACTTCTTCTTAATACAGTACTGGTACATGCTCTTAGCTCAACATTGCTGCCCCGGAGGCAATTGACACCATAATCAGCAGCAGCCATTTTAGCGTTTTTTGGCTTACACTGATGGCAAATCGAACGCTCAATGTAGCGCCGATGACCATGCCCACCGCGAGCACAAGACCGGGAAACCACATCACCTGATCCCGGGCAACGAATACAATCAGCGCAACCCCGCTTAACACGGCAGTACAAACCATTTTCAAGGCGTTGGTACGAACCAGGTCATACCTTAAACCACCTGCAAGTGCAGCGATAAGGATAAAGCCAACACCCGCCTGCACGAATCCTCCATACATGCCTGCAAAAAACAAGGAAACAATTGCCAGCGGTGTTTCATTGAGTTTCCTCACCGGCGTTCCATCTGCGGGACTTATTGTACCCGGGCGAACCAGCATCACCAGCGCCATCAGCACCATGGAACAAAGCAGGGTCGGTTTCAACAACCAGACCGGCAAATATGAGGCAGCGACAGATCCTATCAGCGCACCAGCAAGTGTGGGGACCAATATTGGTCCGATTGCAGAAGAATCAAGGCGATCATAATCCCGAAAACCTTTGGCACCGGCAATGGACTGCAGAAATATACCCACTCTATTGGTGGCATTGGCGATATCCGCTGGCATACCAAGCATCATTAGCGCCGGTAACGACAGCATAGAGCCACCTCCTGCCAGCGTGTTGACAATTCCTGCAAGCAATCCTGCTACAAGCAGGATGATCATCGTGATTAGGTCGTGAGCCAAGATATTCTACAGATTAAGTAGATTGCGAATGGTATAGAGGGGCCAAATAAAGTCAAATCCGTCGGGCGGCGCTCCGCTGGGCTGCACTCAGTTGGGCTGCACTAGGCTGGGCTGCAGTCAGCTGGGCGGCACTAGGCTGGGCTGCAGTCAGCTGGGCGGCACTCCGCTGGGCTGCAGTCAGCTGGTGGTAAACCAGCTCTTAACTCATGGATAACGATTTCGGGTGGGCAGCAAAATCTTGCGTTCACCATGGCCGTTCCGATGCCACGGCTGGTATAGCCCTGCATCTGTTTGAACCGCCACCTGCCCTTGCCTACCTGACGCCCACATTCAATATTCAACTTCGGCGCGAATCCGTTAGGTAAACAAATTTGACCGCCATGTGTATGTCCGGCCAGGTACAGATCTACCTCTGCGTAGGCTGCCTGGCGATACTGTTCCGGGCTATGGTTGAGCAATAGAACCGTTTCCCCCTCGCACCCGGCCAGTGCCTTCTCCAGATCAGCCAGGCGAAACCGATGATAGTCATCCACACCAGCCAGCATGATTGAGGATGATCCCCGCCTGATAGGTTGAGCTTCATTCAGCAACACACTGATACCGATATTCTCCATCAAGGGCACCATGAAAATTGAATCATGATTGCCAAGAATGGCGAATATTTCAGTGTCTATAAGCTGTTTGAGACGTTGCATTTCTACGTCTAACACCGGCTAACTTGAGTAGCCAAGACCATAATCACCCGTAAGAACGCACAGGTCATATTCAAGCCCATCGAGTGCCTGCGTCAGAGCTGGCATAAGCGCGCTGTTATTCCCAAAATGCAGGTCTGTCAGGTGTAGCAGCCGAAATCCTTCAAACTCCTGTGGCAGTCGAGTGATGTAGACAGGATTCTCAATCGTTTCAAACAATATGGCGTTGGATTCACCCCTGGATTTCAAGCGAAATACACGTAGAAAAATCTCAAGCATGCTGGCTAAGGGCAATATTTCTTCCAGATCCCTGTGCCGATATGGATCTCGGGTGGTTTCAAATTCGCGCCTCACCCGCTGCGACAGGTGGTAGGCACCCATTCTATGCCCTAGCCTATCCACCAGTTCCGGACCTGCAAGCGACTCTATTTCATCCCAGTTCATGGTGGCAATAAAACATATAAGTGTATTTTATTCAAATAGTTATGGTATGTATTTAAAGTTATGGTTGATATAAAAACTAAAGACTATCACCCTGAATGTCCGACTGGAACGGCGAATCCGGTATGGGAACCCCCAACACAAAGAATCATAAACACCAGGAGCACAGATCACTTGGTCATTGATTGCCACCAAAAGGACTTGTGTTTAACCACATTGCGTTTATGATTACGCCGATGAAAAATTCCGATAGAAAACTTTTTATTAGCCCAGCTGAAAGTTTCGATGCGTTTGCAACGAAAGGATTTTGGCTGGGTTACAACTATTTCGTTAACAACTAGATCGCTCTGAGAATATTTGGGCGGTTAATCCCGCCTAACAGGAAACCCCGATAGGCGGAAGCAGTCGGGGTTTTTTTTCGGCTAGAGGAAACAGCTGCAGTGCAAGCAGGAACCTGAATTCGCGCGCCAGCTGGGTGATGGACGAAACAGGACAAGAGGAAGCAAGATGACTGAACTAAAAGTGGATGATATCAACGTGCTAAGTGAAGAAACGCTAATAAACCCGAACAAATTGAAGCAGGATGTGCCCGCCTCCGACAGAGCACTTGAAACCGTCTCAAACGGCCGCCTGGCGATCAAGAGAATTCTGGCGAGAGAAGATCCTAGGCTCCTTCTTATCGTTGGTCCCTGTTCCATTCATAATTCCGCTGCAGCCCTGGACTACGCTGCCCGACTCAAGGTACTGGCAGATGAGGTATCGGACACGCTGTTGCTTGTAATGCGTGTCTATTTCGAGAAACCTCGCACCACTGTCGGATGGAAGGGCTTTATAAACGACCCGCACATGAACGACTCCTTCAACATAGCAGAAGGGCTGCACCTGGGTCGAAAACTGCTGGTTGACCTTGCTGACATGGGGCTACCCACTTCTACAGAAGCACTGGACCCGGTATCTCCACAATACCTGCAGGACATGATCTGCTGGAGCGCAATTGGCGCTCGAACCGCTGAATCTCAGACCCACAGGGAAATGGCAAGTGGCCTCTCCTCTGCAGTTGGTTTCAAAAACGGTACCGATGGAAGCCTGGGAGTCGCAATCAATGCATTGAAATCCGTTTCAGCGCCACACCGGTTCCTCGGTATAAACCACACGGGAGAAGTTGCCGTCATACACACCCGCGGCAACAATCACGCACACATAGTGCTTCGTGGCGGTGGTGGCAGGCCTAATTATGATTCTGTCAGCGTATCCATGTGTGAGCAGCAGCTTCTTTCAGCTGGCGTCGCCGCAAACATCATGATCGATTGCAGTCATGCAAATTCGGGCAAAGACCCCGCACAGCAACAGGTGGTAATGAATAATGTCGGTAACCAGATTTTTGAAAATAACCAGTCCATCATCGGCTTGATGGTAGAAAGCAACATCGCCTGGGGCAGTCAATCCATACCAGGTAACCTTGATGACCTGGAGTATGGCGTATCAGTAACGGATGCCTGTGTTGACTGGCAGACGACAGAAACCATGATTCGCGAACTTCGTGAGAAGGTAAAGGACAAACTCGACAATAGACCAGCCCCGGGACTGGTCATTGAAAAGAGTGCATAACCCGCTCTGCGACTTAGTTAGTTCCTGTCCGGAAATTGCGTATTCTGAGCTAAATCTGTAAAACAAATGAACCGTTAGCATGTAAAAACAAGCGCTTAGGAAGGACTATCGGACTCGCGCACGAGCCCGCTCAATGCTAGAAAACGGAAAAGAACTGGGTATAGGTAAGACGACGCAACTGCATAATTTCGGTCAGAAGTAGGCATTTTCCGTGAGGCTGTGGTCAGTTACATCCCGAACTGCCTTAAGCTGCGGCAGTTGCTCGAGCAATGTCTTTTCAACACCATCTTTGAGTGTTGTGTCGACCATTCCGCAGCCCTGACAGCCACCACCAAATTGCAGCACGGCAATTTCCTCATCCACGATCTCCACGAGATTAACCATTCCACCATGGGAAGCGAGTGATGGGTTAATCTGACTAAAGAGAACATAGTTAATTCGATCTTCAAGGGGACTGTCTTCCGAGACCTGCGGTACTTTGGAGTTGGGTGCTTTGATGGTCAACTGGCCGCCCATCCTGTCTGTTGTGTAGTCTACCAGCGCATCTTCCAGGTACTTCTTGCTACGATCGTCGATCCAGCAGATAAACTTTTCATATTGCACCTGCTCATCATTTGCCATCTCTTCACCGGACTGGCAATAGGCAATACAGGTTTCAGCCATTGGTGTACCCGGGTCCGAAACAAAAATACGAATACCAACATCATCACCTTCCTGCTTGGATAGCAGTTCCACGAGATAGTCTTGTGCAGACGCCGTAATTTCAACCATGTGAATTTCCAGAAAACTGTAAGGGTTGACTGAAGTGTACTTGAAAGCTGTTGGTGTTTCCACGGAGCCTGATGAATAACATGCTATAACCCCTTAATATATAAGGGATAATCGGATCTTTCATAAACATGAAACAACTTCATGGACAACGCCTAAGATCTTCAGATTCCGTGAGCTTTGATCCTGCTAGACTAGCCGACAATTTTACGAGGTCCGCTGGATATGAATGTCACTGAAAGAAGGAATCTGCTCACACAACAGCTGGAACAAAGGGTTCTTGTCAAGGATGGCGCCATGGGGACCGCTATCCAGGATCGACAGCTGACTGAAGCGGATTATCGTGGAGAACGTTTCAGGGACCATTCGGTTGATCTCAAGGGAAACAACGATGTCCTCGTTCTTACGCTTCCCGAGCTGGTGAAGGATATTCACCTGGCCTACCTTCAAGCAGGTGCCGATATCATAGGAACCAATACCTTTACTGCCAATGCCGTATCACAGTCAGATTTTGGCATTGAACACCTGGTTTACGAACTGAATTTTGAGGCTGCAAAGATTGCAGCAGCCGCAGCTGCAGAAGCCAGCCGGGAAGACCCTGGCAAGCCCAGGTTTGTCGCCGGCGCGATTGGCCCGACCACGCGATCTGCAAGCCTCTCGCCTGATGTCAATAATCCCGGTTTTCGCAACATATCATTTGACGAACTGGTAGAAGACTATGGCGAGGCGATACGCGGCCTAGTTGACGGTGGTGTTGATATTATCCTGGTTGAAACAGTCTTTGACGTGCTTAACTGTAAAGCTGCCATCTTCGCAGTCCTCAACCTCTTCGAAGACAGGGGCATTGAACTGCCCATCATTATTTCCGGCACAATTACCGATGCCAGTGGCCGTTTACTCTCAGGACAGACAACCGAAGCATTCTGGGCTTCAATAAGACATGCCAAACCAATCTGCGTTGGTTTTAACTGTGCCCTGGGTGCAGAAGACCTCCGCACCTATGTCGCAGAAATTTCCCGAACCGCCGACTGCTTTATCAGCGCTTATCCAAACCGTGGATTACCCAATGAGTTTGGCGAGTATGACGAGACTGTCGAGGCGATGGTTTCCTCCATGGAAGGTTATCTGCAAAGCGGGCTGATAAACATTATCGGTGGCTGTTGTGGTGTCACATTTGACCACATCCGGGAATTTACACGAATCGCAAAGAAATACCCACCGCGCAAGATCTCAAAAAAGGATAGAAGTTGCCTGCTGAGCGGCCTGGAAGCCTTCTCGATTAAAGATGACTCACTGTTCGTTAATGTGGGTGAACGAACCAATGTCACGGGTTCAGCAAAATTTGCCCGCCTGATTATAGAAGAAAATTACGAAGAGGCACTCTATGTTGCGCAGCAGCAGGTGAACAATGGTGCCCAGGTGATTGACATCAACATGGATGAAGGCATGCTTGAATCGAAGGAGGCGATGGTTCACTTCCTGCATCTGATCGCCAGCGAGCCGGATATCAGCCGCGTACCAGTGATGGTCGACTCATCTAAATGGGAAATCATTGAGGCAGGGCTGAAATGCCTGCAGGGAAAGTCGATTGTAAATTCCATCAGCCTGAAGGCAGGAGAAGAGGAGTTTGAGGCTCAGGCCCGACTTTGCATGAAACATGGTGCAGCAGTGGTGGTCATGGCATTTGATGAGCAGGGCCAGGCAGACAACCTGCAACGCAAGCAGGAAATTTGTAAGCGATCCTACGAATTTCTGGTTAATCAGGTCGGTTTTCCTGCTGAGGACATCATTTTTGATCCCAACGTATTTGCCGTGGCGACTGGAATCGAAGAGCATAACCTTTATGCTAAAGACTTCATCGAGTGCTGCCGCTACATCAAGGATAACCTGCCCGGTGCCAGCATCTCAGGTGGTATCAGTAATGTATCTTTCTCTTTTCGTGGCAATAATAAGGTCCGCGAAGCCATTCATGCAGTGTTCCTCTATCATGCCATTGAAGCAGGGCTGACGATGGGTATTGTCAACGCCGGGCAACTGGCTATCTATGAAGAGATCCCGAACGAGCTAAGAGATCGAATCGAAGACGTTATCTTCAACAGGCGGGACAATGCGACCGAGAAATTGCTTGAAATCGCAATTCAACATGCCGGTGGCAAGACCAAAACCAGCACCGATGACCTGTCCTGGCGCCAGACAAGCCCGGAGGAAAGGTTGTCCTATGCCCTTATAAAGGGCATCAACAAATTCATTATAGAAGACACGGAAGAAGCAAGGCTTAAGTTCAGCCAACCGATCGAGGTCATTGAGGGGCCTCTAATGGATGGAATGAACCAGGTCGGTGATCTTTTTAGTGCTGGCAAGATGTTCCTGCCCCAGGTAGTCAAGAGCGCACGGGTCATGAAGCAGGCGGTAGCTCACCTGGTCCCCTTCATCGAAAAAGCGAAAGGCGGTGGCGCAACATACAGGGGAAAGATCCTGCTCGCCACGGTGAAAGGAGACGTGCATGACATTGGGAAAAATATCGTTGGCGTGGTGCTGCAATGCAATAACTATGAGGTGATTGACCTGGGCGTTATGGTCCCAGCTGACAAGATTCTCAAAGCGGCCGCTGAACAGAAAGTCGACATCATAGGGCTCAGTGGTCTCATCACACCCTCTCTCGATGAGATGGTGCATGTGGCGACTGAAATGGAGCGATTAGGCTTTGCCGTACCATTGCTGATCGGCGGCGCTACCGCCTCGAAGGCACACACCAGTGTGAAGATAGAACCGCGGTACACCAGCGATGCCACGATTTATGTAACTGATGCCTCACGTGCCGTAGGTGTAACAACCAAGCTAATGAGCAAGGACATGAAGCCCGCATTTTGTAGCGAAATTCGTGCTGACTATGAGGTTATCAGAGAAAGAAACAAGAATCGCCAGCCAAAAAGTAACACCCTGACCTACATGGATGCGGTAAACAACGGGCTCAGCATTGACTGGTCAGGATATACAGCACCGAGACCGAGTTTTCTGGGCACGCGCACCATCGAAGATGTGCCGCTTGAAAAACTGGTGAGGTATATTGACTGGACCCCGTTTTTCATCACCTGGGAACTCACCGGAAAGTACCCAAAAATCCTGAAGGACCCTGTTATTGGAGAAGCCGCAACGAACCTGTTTAATGATGTAAAAACGATGCTTGATGAACTCATCATTTCCAGGCGAATCAAGGCAAATGCCGTTATCGGCTTCTGGCCAGCCAACAGCACTGATGACGACATCATTGTTTACACGGATGAAACTCGCGGCAAGGAGTTAACCCGGCTGCATCATCTAAGACAGCAGGCAGAAAAACCAGGAGGAAAACCCAACCTTTGCCTGTCAGACTATATCGCTCCTGCTGGCAGTGGCATAGAGGACTATATTGGCGGTTTCGCCGTTACCGCAGGGCTTGGTGTAGAAGAACTTGCTGCAACCTTCAAGGCTGACAAAGACGACTATAATGCAATACTCCTGAAGGCACTCGCAGACAGGCTTGCCGAAGCTCTTGCAGAATACATGCATGAACAGGTCCGAAGTGAGTACTGGGGCTACGCCGCCTGCGAGCAGTTCAACAATGCTGAATTGATCGGAGAAAAATACCAGGGCATACGCCCTGCTCCCGGGTATCCCGCCTGCCCGGATCACACGGAGAAAGCAGCATTATTCGAGCTGCTTGATACGGGTCCTTCAACCGGAATTGGCCTGACCGAGCATTTTGCAATGACCCCGGCGGCGTCCGTGAGTGGTTTCTACTTCTCACACCCGGATGCGGCCTATTTCGGGATCGGGAAAATTGACCGCGACCAGGTTGAGAGCTATGCAGCGCGGAAGGGTATTTCAGTAAACGAAGCCGAGCGCTGGCTTTCACCGGTCCTAAAATACAGGTAATTCATCCGCATGCCTGCCCCAGGATCTTTCTCCAGGCTAGTGCCTAAAGATCGAAAAACTCTGCTCTATATACTGGCAGCCGCCAGTCCGATCGCATTTGCGGTCTGGCAAACCCTGCTGAACAACTATGTTGTTGAAGTGGTTGGTTTTACCGGAAAGGAGATTGGCTTTCTGCAAAGTATCCGGGAAATACCTGGCTTCCTGGCATTTACCGTGGTCTGGGTATTGTTGATAATACGGCAGCAGAATTTTGCTATCCTGAGCCTGATACTGCTTGGCCTGGGCACTGCCGCAACGGGCATCTTCTCTTCGGTGATGGAGCTTTATATCACCACTGTCCTCATGTCTATTGGTTTTCACTACCTTGAAACCATGCAAACCTCACTCAGCCTGCAATGGCTTTCAATAGATGAAGCACCAAAAGTGCTGGGCAAAATTATCAGCATTCGCTCATCGGCAACGCTGATTGTACTCGGGGGCCTTTATGTCGGTCTGCAGTTATTTCAGCCAGACTATGCGTTGATCTACGGAGCAGGTGGCGGCGCTGCCATCTGTATCGGTATTTACTGCATGGCTGCATTCCCGCATTTTAAAGACGAGGTCGTGCAACGCAATGAACTGTTCCTGCGCAAACGATACTGGCTCTTCTACACCCTGACATTTCTTGCAGGGGCTCGCCGCCAGATCTTCACGGTGTTTGCAGGCTTTCTGCTGGTGCAAAAATTTGGCTTTCCCTTAGAGAAAATGGTGCTGTTAGTCCTGGTCAATGCCGCCATAAACATCTGGATTGCGCCAAAAATCGGTGCTCTGATCAGCTTTATAGGGGAACGTCGGGCCCTGACATTCGAATACCTGGGATTGATCGCTATTTTTCTCAGCTACTCCGTTATAGAAAGCGCGGAGCTGGCGATAGCCCTTTATATCCTTGATCACCTGTTCTTCTCCATGGCGATCGCCATCAAAACCTATTTCCAGAAGATCGCCGACCCTGCTGACTTTGCGGCCACCGCAGGGATAAGCTTCACCATCAACCACATCGCAGCCGTGGTTTTACCTGCGGCCCTGGGCCTGATATGGATCGTTAACCACAGTGCTGTCTTTGTTATCGGCGCTGCCATTGCTTTTGCGTCACTGGTACTAGCACGCCTGATTCCGGATACACCATGCCCCGGCAGTGAAACCCACCTGATGCAAAGACTGCCAGTCTGATCCAACTGATTTGCAGGCATTAAAATGAAACACCTTTAGATGTATCCTGTAACAATCTCTCATTGCGATGCCTGTTAATGGAAACCGATCCGCTAATTTTTTCCTTTTTCCTGATTTTTACTTCTGCTGCGGTTATGGCAACGCTGGCGCTATATACGCGGCAACCCCTGATCGTAGCCTATATTGCTATCGGCGTAATACTTGGACCATCTGCCACTTCACTCATCGATAATCCAGCACTGATCAACAGCATCGCCAAGATTGGCATCATATTCCTCCTGTTTCTGCTGGGTCTGGATATGCAACCCGCGAAGCTTGCCAACATGTTTAAGAATGCACTGTTAGTCGGTATCTCAAGCTCCGTGGCATTTTTTGCTATTGGTTTTCTGATCGCATTGCTTTTCGGCTATTCGCCCACCGAGCGCATCATCATTGGCATCGCAATGATGTTTTCCAGCACCATTATTGGCATCAAGCTGCTGCCAACCACAATATTGCATCATCGCCATACGGGCGAACTGGTCGTCAGTCTTCTCCTGATTCAGGATATGGTCGCGATCATCGTACTGCTGGTGATATCAGGCGGGTTTCTTGATTTTACTGGGGCAGAGAAGCTCATCAGAGTGCTCATCAGCCTGCCTATGCTCATCATCTTCGCGGGTCTGTTCGTCAAATTCGTACTGCTGAAACTACTGTCAAAATTCGACGCCTTCCACGAGTATATTTTTCTCATCGCCGTGGGCTGGTGCCTTGGACTTGCGGAAATCGCGGAGCTCGCTGGATTGTCCCTGGAAATCGGCGCCTTTATTGCCGGCGTTTCTATCGCCACCAGTTCCATCTCCCTATATATCGCGACAAACCTCAAACCCCTGAGGGATTTTTTCCTGGTTCTGTTCTTCTTCTCCCTCGGGGCGAGCTTTCGCCTGGAGCTTTTAGGTGAAGTTATTGTCCCGGCGATCGTGCTGGCGGCGCTGGTACTGGCATTGAAACCGCTGGTTTTTCGCTACCTGCTCTCAGGAACAAGTGAAACTGTGCCGCTTGGCTGGGAAATTGGATTCCGACTTGGTCAGATTAGCGAGTTTTCGCTGTTAATCGCGTTTATCGCCACAGCCGAGATGCTGATTAGCCAGAGTGCTTCGCACCTGATCCAGGCAACCGCAATTCTAACTTTCCTGATCTCGTCGTACATTGTTGTGTTTAGGTATCCGACACCTATCGCAGTTTCGGATACCTTAAGAAGAGACTAAGCCTTGACCCTCGAGAAGCCGGGTTCAGGTATCGTGTACAACCAGTGTGCGTCCCGCGACCTGACCGGCGAAAATGGAATCCACGGCAGCCGAAACACCGTCAAGACCAACTTCAATGGTCATCGCATCCAGTAAAGATATTCGCCAATCAGTTGCAAGACGATCCCAAACCTTGTTCTTACTGGCGATCGGCAGTTCAACTGAATCTATACCCAGGATATTTACGCCCCTTAATATAAAAGGTAGCACGGTTGTCTCAAAACTAGGCGACGCAACCAGACCACAGATAGAAACACTGCCACCGTACTGCAGGCTCTTCACAATATTTGACAGGGTCGCACCTCCAACCGTATCTACTCCATGGGCATAATTTGTTGCTAGCATCGGCCTTGGGTTCTCCTCTGCCAGAACCTGCCTGTCAATTACAGTTGCTGCACCCAACATTTTCAGATATTCCTCTTTTTCCGATTTACCGGAACTGGCGACAACCTCATATCCGGACTGCGCAAGGAGAGTAACCGCCACAGAACCAACGCCACCGGAAGCACCACTGACAACGACCGGTCCATCCTCTGGCTGGGCACCCATCTGTTCAAGCTTTTCGATGCAGAGAGCTGCCGTAAACCCCGCCGTACCTATGACCATACTTTCCCGCATCGTCATACCATCTGGCAGTGGGGTAACCCATGCAGCCGGTACCCTGATGAGTTCTCCATAACCACCGGGAGTATTCATGCCCAGGTCAAACCCGATTACGATGACCTCATCACCCTTACTAAATGTTGCCTGGTTAGATTCGATCACGACACCGGCAGCATCAATGCCGGGTGTATGAGGATACTGCCGGGTAACGCCTGGGAGACCCTTCGCTGAAAGCGCGTCCTTATAATTTACGGAGGAATACTTGACACGGATTAACAGGTCACCCGCGGGCAAATCACTTAACGATTGTTCAATGATTGAATGGCTAACTGTATCGTTCTCTTTCTCGACACGAAAGGCTCTAAACTTTGTCATCTTCTTCTCTTGAAATCTAAAAGGTATAGGGGCCCTGCTCCCTGCGCAGAAAGTCAGTCCCGCCGAGTCGTTTTGATACAAGGGCAAACCTTTCCATAAGTTTGTCCATGCGATTCTGGTGTTCGACATATTTCACCAGGAACACATCACGGTCAGTACACTTGTCAATAATGTACTCATCACTGGTTTTCAGTTCATCTACCAGATTTAGTGCCAGGGCACGTTTGCCATACCAGGCTTCACCCGTGGCCACCTTCTGCATATCAACAGTCGGCCGGTTTTCTGAAACGAAATCCTTAAATAGGGCATGAACATCTTCCAGTTCCTGAATAAATTTTTCACGACCCTTTTCAGTATTCTCCCCAAACATCGTCAGCGTACGTTTATATTCACCCGCGGTCAGGACCTCAACATCGACGTCCTTGCTTTTTAACAGTCGGTGGAAATTTGGTATCTGCGCCACGACACCAATTGAACCAAGTAGCGCAAAGGGGGCAGCAATTATTTTCGTGCCAATACAAGCCATCATGTAGCCACCACTTGCCGCTACCTTGTCCACCGCAATCGTCAGTGGCACCTTGCGAGAAACTATTCGCTCTAGCTGAGATGCAGCAAGGCCATAGCTGTGAACCATCCCACCGGGGCTTTCCAGCTTAACGACGACCTCATCACCTTCGTCCGCAATTGCCAGGATCGCCGTGACCTCTTCACGCAGGCCTGCCACCGCCGACGCCTGAACGTCCCCTTCGAACTCCACAACAAAGACACGTCCGCGAGGTTCAGCACCTTCTTTTACGTCTTTCTTGCGGGTTTTCTGCTCCTCTTTTAGTTTTTTCTTTTCTGACTTTAATTCAACCTTGCGCATCTCAGGATTCAGCACCATCTGCTTCAGACTATGGGTAATGTTATCCACCGCATCATTGATGCTCTTGACCTCGATGTGCCCCTTATCCGTTTGCTTATTCTTTTGACCCAGGCCGACAACGATAATAATAATGACCAATATTGATACCAACAGGGTAACCGTCTTGGCCAGAAACAGGCCGTATTCAAGCAGAAATTCCAATCTATCAGCACTCCGGATTCAAACGAAAGGCAATGCTATCACATTCGACCCACTCGATTGTCGAGAAGCCCGGTTGAACTGGCCGTTTAGCAATATTGGCAGCGCCACGGCGAATCGCTAGAATAATCAAAACAAATCCAGAGCCACGCCATGCTGACCCAGTTCCTTGCAGACAAAAGTGCTGAAATGGCACCACATTTCCAACCGGCATTTTTGCAACGACCACAGACGAATTTCCAGTTCATATTTGATTCTGGTGACCCCTTTTACCTGGAAGTAGATGGTGCCAGCTTCAAGTTCACCCCGGGGGAAATCGAGCAACCAACAATTACCCTCTATATCAAGGATCACGCAACCTGCTGGAACCTGCTTGATGGGTCGCTAGATGGCATGAACGCCTTCATGGATGGCAGCTATCGGGCTGACGGCAACATCGTACTCAGTCAGTTGATCCTGTACCTGTTTAGGAGCCTTGAGCCGGTACTGAACTATGAGATTCAGGACTAATCTCGCGGCAAGCTAAGTAACACCATTGCGGTGCAGGTAGTCATCTATCAGCCAGCGTGAAATGGCCATTTTGCCAGGAATTGCCGGTAGATTATCCAGTGCGAACCATTGCGCGTCAGCAATCTCATCTTCCTGGAGCACAATATCGCCCGAGTCATACTCGGCGTGAAAGCCTAGCATTAGCGAATTGGGAAAAGGCCAGGGCTGGCTTCCAAGGTATTCCAGGTTTCCTACTTTCAAACCCACCTCCTCCCTGACTTCCCGCAGGACCGTTTCTTCAATCGATTCACCAGGGTCTACAAAACCAGCCAGTGTGCTGTACATACCTTCCGGGAAATTATGGTTGCGAGCCAATAATACTTCCGCGCCTCGATGCACTAGGACAATGATGGAAGGGGATAGTCTTGGGTATGAATATATCTCACACCGCGCGCAATGCATCGCCCTGTCACCTTCCTGTTCTACGGCCTTGTCCCCACACTTACCACAGTACTGGTGATCCCTGTACCACTGGCATATTTGCTGCGCCCTTCCCGCCATGGCAAGCATCAGGTTATCGGATGCTTCAAAGATGCTCCGTAAACCACCGAACTGATGGGCTTCATCCCGTTGTCCTTCAACCGCAAAACAAGCGATGTCACCCAGCATGCCCATGAAATGTTTCTTCTGAGAAAGTGATTCAACCAGGTGTTCATCACCCTTTGCCAGTGGTTGGAAATCGCCGCTTTCATCAAATCGCAACAATATCTCATCTTCTGCAAACACAAAAAACCACGCCTCTGTGTAATCGTCAGGGGCCAGGACTCCTGAAACAAAATCTGTATTCGGGTCAGGCCATGCGGATATCATAAATCAGGTCTCATGTTTCAAGCTGCTTCCAGACACAACCTGAGTCTGATGCCGCATCAAGTTTGTCCAATTTTTCACCGTGTCTTATCAACTCATCTTCACTGGCCCGAATTACCCTCAGGGGGGGACTGTTCCTCTTTGCTCTTTTCTTGGATTTTGTCACGCTATTTCGCTCCTCATCTCCAAGACCAAGTGTTGCCTGTCCGCCAGTGAGCAATAAATAGACATCCGCTAGTAATTCAGCATCGAGCAGCGCACCATGAAGTTCCCGTTGGGAGCTATCAACGCTGTACCTCTTACACAGTGCATCCAGGCTATTCTTCTGCCCCGGGTGTTTATTGCGAGCAAGTTCCAGGCTATCAACATAGGAACAATATTCCAATATGGAGCCATTCTCAGGTGCAAGCCGCTTCATCTCATTGTCTATGAAGGCGAGGTCAAAGGCCGCATTGTGAATGATCAGTTCGGAACCCTTAACAAAATCGAGAAATAATTCCCATATATCCGCAAATAGTGGCTTGTCGGCGAGAAACTCCTGGCTAATCCCATGGACCCGGAGCGCGCCTTCATCAATTTCACGCTGTGGATTTATATAATGGTGAAACTGTCTTTGAGTGATTTTCCTCCCAATGATTTCAACGCACCCGATTTCCAGGATACGATGGCCCTGCTCTACTTCAAGCCCGGTTGTCTCTGTATCAAGTACAACCTGCCTCACGGGTTGTCTGCCAATTCGTCAATACCACGGTTAGCCAGGCTATCGACAAGTTCATTCTCTCGATGCCCACTGTGTCCTTTTACCCAATGCCACTGGACGTCGAATTTCGATGCCAAATCATCAAGCAACTGCCACAGGTCCTGGTTCTTTACGGGTTTTTTGCTCGCTGTTCTCCAGCCTCTCTTTTTCCAATTATGAATCCAGCTGGTTATCCCCTGGCGAACATATTCAGAATCAGTCGTCAGCTCTACTTTGCACTTCGTCTTAAGTGCTTCAAGACTCCTTATGGCAGCGAGCAATTCCATCCGGTTGTTAGTCGTCAGGGCTTCACCACCCCAGAGCTCCTTTTCATGATCGTTAAAACGAAGCAGCACACCCCATCCTCCAGGACCAGGATTTCCTCGACAAGCGCCATCGGTAAATATTTCTACTCTGGGTTCCAAATTAGTCCTGGGGTGTTCCCTTCAGATCTTTTCTTGAAAGCAGGTCCCGGTTGACCGACCGACGAACGACACTCAATTGTTCGAATGCTCTATGTGACTTCCATACAGGGCGAATGGACGTCAAGGTGCCAACCTGTTTGCTGGCCACTATCACATACACCGCGCCAACGGGGAAGCTGGCATTCCTGCTGAGGCCTTTGGAAAAATCCGGTTTACTCTTATCACTGTGAGCCCGCGGTAGACCATAGGTACAGAACCGGGCTCGATCAATCTTGAAGTTGAGAAGATTCAGCCAGTCCATCAAACGTCCTGGCCGTATGAACTGTCCGTTCCAGGGTGGCAACTTTCGCCAGGCTGCCATCGTTTTCCATAAGCCCCACAGGCTGAATGGGTTGAAGCCAACAATTATCAGATACCCGGATGGCAACACTATCCGGGATAACTCCCTGAGTGCCTCCTGGGGAGAGTCAACAAAGTCCAGGAGATGGTGGACCAGGACCACATCCGTTCCATCATTCTCTAGGGGAAGTTCCGTAGGCCGCGCCAAAAACGGGCTCTGATCCTGTGGTTTCAGACCAAGGGTGACCTTGTGCTGAATCGGACTGGCCGAAAACAACTCCCGCTCCTGCACACTAACCTGTAGGAGGTGATATCCAAACAATCCGGCAAGCAATTGCTCAAGAATCGCGGACTCTGTCTCCAGCAATTCGGTGCCAAGGGGAGAAGCATACCAGTCCCTTATTTGCTGCAGGCAATTGTTAAAAACCTCGTCTTCCAAGATTAAATCCGGCGTGAATGATCTCAAGGACATTATAGGGGGAATTTTGGTTACCGTCATGGCTATCCCAAACTATCCCGGTGACTGGCTGCACATCTGCAAAATCGGGTTATAATGCGCGGCAAATATCAAGGTCGACCTGAAACCACTCGCTATGTCCTCAACCCAACAAATCCTACTTGCGATAGTACTGTCGTTATTCCTGCCCGGCTGCACTACCCAGTTCACGCCAACGGTAGACATGGAGACACCTGACATGCCGGTGCTTCAGAAGGCGGACATCCAGAGCGCCAGCACCCCACCTGCAAAGGATCCACTTGAAGCCCATTCAACACCGTCATCAGGTAGTTCCGAGGCCACGAGCACACTGCCAGCCAATGATGATCTGTGGCAGAGGATTCGCAATGGTTTTCAGCTCAATCATGAAATTGACCGGAAACGGGTCAAGTGGGAAATCGAATATTACGAAAAGCACCCTGAGTATATCGGCCGTGTTGTAAATCGGGCGCGCCGGCATCTTTTCCATATAGTGGAACTATTGGAAGAGCAGGATATGCCCCTTGAAATTGCACTTCTGCCAGTTATAGAGAGTGCCTTCGATCCATTCGCATACTCTCACGGCCGGGCTTCGGGTTTGTGGCAGTTCATTCCCTCCACTGCAAGAGTGTATGGGCTGCGAATAGACTGGTGGTACGACGGGCGCAGGGACGTACGAGACTCAACCATGGCGGCAGTCAATTACCTGCAAAAACTTCACACTTTACTTGGTGATGACTGGTTCCTTGCGCTTGCTGCATACAACGCTGGGCAGGGTAATATCGGCTCCTCAATCAGACGCAATCAGCGGGATGGAAAATCGGTTGATTACTGGTCCCTTAAGGTCCCCAAAGAAACACAATCTTACATTCCACGCTTACTTGCCATCAGTGAGATCATCGCCAACCCTGAAGACCATGGGATCAAGCTCAAGGAGGTTCAAAACAGCCCCTACTGGGTTGAAGTCAACATAGGCTCGCAGCTCGATCTGGGCAGGGCAGCAGAGTTGGCAGACATCTCAAGCAAAGAGCTCTATCTCCTGAACCCAGGATTCAACCAGTGGTCGACTCATCCAGACGGACCCCACCAGCTACTGCTACCGGTAGAAAGGGCGGAGGCATTTTCCATCGCTCTTGCTGAGCTTCCAGCGGCGCAGAGGCTAGCCTGGAAACGTCACAAGATCCACCCAGGCGAAACCCTCGGCATCATTGCTGCTCGCTACAAAACAACTGTCAGCGCCGTCAAGGCAGCCAACAACATCAAGGGCAGCATGATCAGGGCCGGTGATTCACTGACAATACCCATGGCATCCAACGATGCTTCTTACCCCATGACAACCAAGGCAAGGCTAAAGAGCGATCAAAAGTACTATGAAACAAAGTATGGCAATAAGCCGGTTCAATATACTGTAAAAAGTGGGGACAGCTTCTGGGACCTGTCGCGGAGGTTTGATGTTGGTATGAGAGAACTCGCGAAATGGAATGGTCTGGGTACCACGTCTATTCTCTACCCGGGGATGAAGTTATTGGTCTTCAATACGAGCATCTCGCCAACTCCCTCACCAGATCAGTCGCCAGGTTTCTCACCAGGCCCAATTCAGCAACCACGCCAGGATGTGATCAGGAAAGTGAATTACCGAGTTCGCAGAGGCGAATCATTATCACTAATCGCAGACAAATTTAATTTGTCGGTGAACAAAATCAAGCGGTGGAATGAAACCTTGAACAGCAAAAAATATATTCAGCCGGGAGATGAAATCACCCTATTCGTCGATGTAACGGTGACTGAATAGCAGGGGTTCCGCCGGGATATCTCGACTTTAGGCTAATCCCCAGTGCAACTTCACCCGATCAGTTTACCTTGCTGATGTCTGCTGTCTTGTTCAGACTCTCCTGGAAGTCCTGAAAGTCCATCGACCCCTGCCTTACACCAAGTACGCGCAGCAAACTGGCCTGCTCGGCACCTCCGGGTTCATCATTGCTCTTGTTCCTGACATTGGTAACACTGATGACTGCAGCATCTCCATCTGCCAACACAGCGTAGCCTACGGACTTGTTCCCCGTTTGTGGCTTCGGTAGAGAAAAAGCTTCCCGATTGATAGCCATGTCCATCCCTGCATGATTTCGACGGGCTTCACCAGTGACTTCCCACGTAAGCCCATACTGATCGGCAACATAGCGGGTAATCGAACCGGTCTCGAGCATATTGACCATTTCCTGTGCCTGGCTTTCAGCCAGTTTGGTTGCCTTTTCCTTTGACAGTTCGTCACGAATATTCATGCTAACCGCTTCGATCGGCCTCACTTCACTTACTGAATGCTCCTTGACTCGCACCACAACATGATTGTTGGAGTTAATTTCGATCACACTGCTGTTATTACCATCCAGGAGTACATCGGCACTAAATGCCGCATCCATAACCGCTGGTATTGCCGCAATGCCCAAGTCGGCTTTTCTGCTGACATGTCCTGTAGTTTTAATTTCCAGGTCCAGATCAGCCGCCGGGTCTGCCAGATCCTGGGATTCAAAAGCAAGCTCATCCAGCCGGGCAGACTTCGTCACAAATATGTCTTCCGCCAGTGATTCTCTAAAATCTTTTTCAATCCGGGTCCTGATCTCATCCAGGGTCGGTGCTTTTTCTTCTTCTACATCAAGGACCTTGATGATGTGATAGCCAAACTCTGTCAATACGGGCTTGGAAACCTGGCTGATAGACAGGGCATTAAGGACTGTCTCAAATTCTTCGACATAGGTCCCTGCTTCACCAAAGCCAAGGTCACCTCCTTTTTCAGCACTGCCGGGATCATTCGAGAACTCTTTGGCAAGGGCCGCAAAATCTTCACCATTAACGATGCGAGCATAAATTGCGTCAACACTTTCCTTTGCCGCTGCCTCAGATACTTCATCAGTAATTTCAATCAGAATGTGGGCGGCCTTGCGCCTTTCGCTCTCAGTATAGATATCCCGTGTATCGTCAAAGAAAGCAACGAGTTCAGATTCATCAAACTCCACTTCCGGCAACAGGTTTTTCAGCCTTAGCTCCAGGTACTCGATATCAACAGTCTCTTCACTCACATATTCCTGCGTATTGGCGTCATAGTAGGCCTGTACTTCACCTTCCTCTACGACCACCTGGTCACGCAACTGGTCAACATCCACTCTAAGGTATGCTATATCTCTGGTCTGCTGCCCCAGGCTGTTCGTTCGCTGTACAGCTGGTCTGGTCAGAAAAGAAGACCCATGGATCGCTGAAGCCAGCTGACCAAACTCGTTACCAAGACGCATCTCCTCTCGATAGGATGTCGGTGTGTAGCCGACACTGCTGATAACTCGCTGAAACTGTTGCGAGTCAAACACGCCATCAGTCTGAAATACTTCTGTTGTCACTATCTCAGCATCCAGCGCTGAATCGCTGAACTCCAGATCAAGTGCCTGTGCTTGCTGAGCAAGCAATTCCCTTTCGACTAGTGTTTTTAATACGTCGCCACGTAAAGCATCTTCATCGATATCTCCTGGTGCAACATTCTGCGCCAGCATGATCCTGCGGTTTCTCTCAACGGCAATTTCCATCGCCTGTTGACTGATATCCGTTCCATTAACATTTGCAACCTTGGCCACGGGTGCCAGAAAGGTTGTAATAGAACCAAAGCCGAAAAGCGCGAAAACCACGATTATCAACCCGACAATTATTTTTGCGACGATACCGTCCGATTTATCGCGCATTCGCTGTATTGCCATCTCATTCCTCGTGAGTTTGTTCCACCACTCTGACGCCATTGACCTCTTATTGGTATCAGGTCAGCCTTGAGCGGATCGTGAAAAACAGCCTTGTGCCGTTAGTTAATAACAGCCTTGAGCCGTTCAGTAAAAACATCCGTGAGCCGGCCAGTAAAAACAGC
This sequence comes from Gammaproteobacteria bacterium, assembly GCA_002726655.1. Lineage (GTDB taxonomy): Bacteria > Pseudomonadota > Gammaproteobacteria > Pseudomonadales > Azotimanducaceae. Next base: position 6,853 of record PBRP01000091.1, on the reverse strand, counting down.
CGTGAGCCGTTTGCTAAAAACAGCCTTGAGCCGCTTGCTAAAAACAGCCCTGAGCGGTTCTTAAAAAAACAGCCGTCTATAGCCGTACAAAAACAAAAAATGGCGCATCGAAAATGCGCCATTTAAAAAGCGTTACCAACCAACGCTTGTCGTACCGCTAAAACATTTTAGCGGTTGACAGCATCCTTTAACGCCTTGCCTGCTTTAAAAGCCGGAACCCTTGCAGCAGAAATCTGAATTTCTTCACCAGTCTGAGGATTACGACCAGTTCTTGCCGCTCGATCCCGGACAGAGAAAGTCCCAAAACCTACTAATACGACAGATTCCCCACCTTTTAGCGAGCCAGTAACCGAATCAATCATGGAATCCAGTGCGCGCCCAGCAGCTGCCTTGGTAATATCAGCAGATGTTGCAATGTTCTCAATCAGTTCTTGTTTATTCACTCAATACCCCTTTTATGGTCGTAGTTTAATTTTTTTGCCGATCCCTTTGCGGTACCTCGTACCCATGGAGAACCTTATACCAACAGGGCAAAATCGGTCAAGGTAAATATCCTAATGAGCGCTAATTCTGTGGTCTTCGTCTGATTCTGCTTTATTCACCGTCTCAGGTTCCAGGGGTTCAGGCATTCTCTGTAGTGCAATCTCCAAAACTTCATCAATCCATTTCACCGGTTTGATGACGATCTCTCCCTTTATATTGTCTGGTATCTCTTTCAAGTCCCGTTGATTCTCATCAGGAATCAGAACTTCCTTAATTCCACCGCGATGGGCAGCCAGCAATTTTTCCTTCAGTCCACCAATTGGGAGTACCTGACCGCGAAGTGTAATTTCCCCTGTCATGGCTACCTCCGATCGCGCTGGTATCCCTGTCAGTACGGAAACCATGGCGGTGCATAAAGCTATCCCCGCGCTCGGTCCGTCTTTGGGCGTTGCTCCTTCTGGCATGTGAATGTGCAAATCGTACTTCTCATGAAAATCACTGCTGATGCCAAGCACGTCAGCCCTGCTCCGCACTACTGTCATGGCTGCCTGTATGGATTCCTGCATAACATCGCCTAATGAGCCCGTTCTGGTATGAATACCCTTACCCCTAACGGCAGCAGCTTCAATCGTAAGCAGTTCCCCACCGACACTCGTAACCGCGAGACCCGTCACCTGGCCAACCTGATCCTCCTCCTCTGCACGACCAAAATTGAACTTGCGTACACCAGAATACTCTTCAAGGTGGTCGCCCGTTACAACCAATTCCTCTTCCAAATCTTCTCCACTTAAGGCGCTTTCCTTGACTACCTTGCGGCATATCTTGGCAATTTCCCGTTCCAGCCCCCTGACGCCGGCTTCTCTGCTGTAGTAGCGTATAAGGTCCGTCACCGCAGCTTGTGTTATATCCAGCTCACCCTTCTTTATTCCATTGTTCTTGATCTGTTTGGGGATCAGATAGCGTTGGGCAATATTGACCTTTTCGTCTTCCGTATAGCCCGGGATACGAATGATCTCCATTCGATCCATCAGGGGCGCAGGAATATTCATTGAGTTTGAAGTGCAGATAAACATGACCTCTGAAAGGTCGTAATCCACCTCCATGTAGTGATCGTTGAAGGTATTATTCTGTTCCGGATCCAGGACTTCCAGTAGTGCTGATGCAGGGTCACCGCGATGATCCTGACCTATCTTGTCAATCTCATCGAGCAGAAATAAGGGGTTCCTGACACCGCTCTTTGCCAGTTTCTGGATAATTTTCCCTGGCATGGAGCCTATATAGGTTCTCCGGTGCCCCCTGATCTCGGCCTCATCCCTGACACCGCCAAGTGCCATTCTCACAAATTTGCGATTCGTAGCCCGGGCGATCGACTCCCCAAGGGATGTCTTACCAACCCCAGGAGGGCCAACCAGGCACAGGACAGGTCCCTTTATTTTCCGGACTCGCTTCTGGACTGCCAGGTATTCGAGGATGCGCTCCTTAACTTCTTCCAGACCATAGTGATCAGCTTCGAGAACACCTTCTGCCGCAACAATATCGGTTCGTACCCGCGACCGCTTTTTCCAGGGCGTATTCAGCATCCAATCAACGTAGCTCCTGACTACAGTCGCCTCAGCAGACATGGGGGCCATCATTTTCAGTTTGTTGATTTCAGCGGAGGTCTTGTCCCAGGCTTCTTTTGGCATACCGGATTCCTGCAGCCTCTTCTGGATGTCTTCCATCTCATTAGGGACATCATCCAAATCACCCAGCTCTTTCTGGATGGCCTTCATCTGCTCGTTCAGGTAGTACTCTCTCTGGCTCTTCTCCATCTGCTTCTTTACCCGGCCACGGATACGTTTTTCAACACCGAAGAGGTCTATTTCCGCCTCCAGTAATTTGAGCATGTGGTTTGACCGGTCAGTCAGGGCCACCATCTCCAGGATCTGCTGTTTTTCATCCAGCTTGAGGTTCAACTGAGCGGCAATTGTGTCCACCAGGCGGCTGGGTTCGTCTACGTTCGACAGGGACGTCATTACTTCAGGTGGAACCTTTTTGCTCAGCTGTACATATTGATCAAATGCTGACATCAGGGAGCGAACCAATGCCTCGGACTCACTCGCGCCAAGCTCATCTTCATCGACAAGGTTGACATCACCCGAGAAGAAATTGTCTGAATCTCGGATTTCAGTAATTTCCGCACGATGCCCGCCCTCCACCAGGATTTTCACTGTTTTGTCAGGCAGTCGAATCAGTTGCAAAATGGTTGCGGTGGTCCCAAATCGGAACAGGTCGCCTATGCCGGGAGCCTCATTTTCAGGATCCCTTTTTGCGACCAGCAATACCTGCTTGGACTTATCATGCTGCTGTGCAAACTCCAGCGCCCGAATTGATTTTTCGGTGCCGATAAAGAGGGGCTGTACCCCGTGTGGGTATACAACCATGTCTCGCAAGGTGACTATCGGCAGGTCTTTCAGTGACGTCATTCGGACTCCTGGAACTCTATCAGGGTATATGATCCAGTGAATACCAACTGGATCAAGTGATTTAGGGCGGTTTTCAACAAAAAGGGAACCAAAAGGCTCCCTTTTTCGCATTTTTCGATAAATTTTCCTGAGTTGTATACTTAGGCCGGATTATTCAGGCAAAACCTTCTTCTGCTCCTGATTTTCGTAGATTAGCATAGGCTCTGAGGAGCCATTGATCACGTTCTCGTCTACAACGACCTTTGATACTTCACCTTCAGAGGGAATTCTGTACATCACCTCAAGCAATACCGATTCAAGGATCGACCTGAGACCGCGAGCCCCGGTTTTCCGATCCATTGCCCGTTTGGCAATGCTGACCAGCGCATCTTCCCGGAAATCAATCTCTACATCTTCCATCTCAAACAGCTTGGCATACTGCTTGGTGTAAGCGTTCTTTGGCTCGGTCAGAATTTTTACGAGGGCATCTGCATCCAGTTCATCCAGTGTAGCCAGAACCGGTAAACGGCCAACGAACTCAGGAATCAATCCATATCGGACCAGGTCTTCTGGCGCAACATCCCTGAGGATCTCTCCAAGATTCTGTTTGGTCGCCTCGGTTTCAACATTGGCACTAAAGCCAATACTACTCTTCGCTGAGCGGTCAAGAATCACTTTGTCGAGCCCGGCAAATGCACCACCGCAGATAAACAGGATATTGGTCGTGTCCACCTGCAGGAATTCCTGCTGTGGGTGCTTACGCCCTCCCTGGGGCGGTACCGAGGCAATCGTGCCTTCAATCAACTTCAGGAGCGCCTGCTGAACACCTTCCCCTGAAACGTCACGCGTAATGGAAGGGTTTTCGCTCTTTCTGGAAATCTTGTCAATTTCATCTATATAGACGATGCCAACCTGTGCCTTTTCTACATCATAGTCACATCGCTGCAACAATTTCTGAATGATGTTCTCGACGTCCTCACCAACATATCCGGCTTCCGTCAGTGTGGTGGCATCGGCTATTGTAAAAGGGACATCCAACAGCCTGGCGAGCGTTTCTGCCAGTAAGGTTTTACCTACACCCGTTGGCCCAACAAGCAGGATGTTGCTCTTCTGCAACTCGACGTCATCTTTCTTACCGGAATAGTTAAGGCGCTTGTAGTGGTTATAGACCGCAACAGACAGAACCTTTTTCGCCCAGCTCTGGCCGATGACATACTCATCGAGAATGTTGTTAATTTCCTGCGGCGTTGGTAATTTCTTATTCTCGGCTTCTTCTGCACTTTCCTGAAGCTCTTCACGAATAATATCGTTACACAACTCAACACACTCATCACAGACATAAACTGATGGACCCGCAATTAGCTTGCGAACTTCATGCTGGCTCTTGCCACAGAAATTACAGTGCAGAAGCTTACCGTCTCCGCTACTGCCATCATGATCATCGGACATACAAATCCCTCAAAATATATTAAGCACTATCGATGCTGCCACCCGGCTATGCCGCCGCATCCAGTCACCCACTTAGCTCTTTTTATCATTAATTAGAAAATATTCCAAATCAGAACTGTAACCAGTACCAGAGTCCGATTTAACCAACTGCCGATAGTCCAGTACCCCTGGGTTCCTGGACGTGGTCTATCAGGCCGTAGGCCTCTGCTTCTGCGGCCGTGAGGAAGAAATCCCGTTCAGTATCAAGGGATACTTCCTCCAGTGATTTGCCCGTATGCTGCGCCATAATTTCATTCATTCGCTGACGTAAATAGAGGATTTCCTTCGCCTGAATCTCAATATCAGATGCCTGGCCCTGGGAGCCACCACTGGGCTGATGAATCATGACACGTGAATTTGGCAGGCAAAACCGTTTGCCTTTCGCGCCTCCGGCAAGGAGGAAAGCACCCATGCTGGCAGCCTGTCCAATACACATGGTGCCAACATCACAATTGATGAATTGCATGGTGTCATAGATGGCAAGACCTGCAGTCACGGAACCACCGGGTGAGTTAATGTATAGCTGTATGTCCTTGTCGGCATTTTCCGATTCACAAAACAACAACTGCGCCACCACCAGATTTGCAACATGATCGTCAATGGGGCCAACGACAAATACAATTCGCTCTTTGAGCAGGCGCGAATATATATCGTAAGACCTCTCTCCCCTTGCGGTCTGCTCAAGGACCATCGGCACGAGCCCCAGGCCTTTGGTTTCCGGAACTAGCCTATCTTCAACTCTGCTCATCTCATAGCCTCTAAAATGGTCGTTATGACCCAGTGTAATTGAATTATACCCGGCAGGAATTAAATAATGAGGGTTTTGCGGGAAACTTCAATCCCCAGTTTGTGAAAAGTTTCTGCCAAAAGATAAACGGTACCCTGAATGGACCTGATTCACGCATTCCAGATGATCCAATATACCGGAAATGATCAGGCAGAGTCTTCGCCCTCATCGCCCTCATCGCCCTCATCGCCCGCGGGCGCATCAGGTTCGCCTTCTCCGGCAGGTTCTTCTAAGACAGGCTCCTTCGGTTTAATTGCTTCTTCATAGGGCATTTCAACTTCACTCACACTTGCCTTTTCAAGCACGCTTTCAACAACCTGCTCCTCCAGCACCATATTCTGAACCTGGGTTAGCTGCTGTTCATTGCCGTAATAGTAGTTTACGACCTGTTCAGGATCTTCGTAAGAACTGGCCATATCGTCGATCATACTCCTGACCCTGTCATCATCAATTTTGAGTTCCAGCTTTTCGATAATTGTGTTGACTATCAAACCAAGCTTGACGCGTTTCTCTGCCTGTGTCTCAAACATCTCGGCCGGCAGGACGGAAGGATCTATGTTCTGACCACCACCAAACTGCTGCACCGCTTCCTGGCGCATCTGATCTACAGCATTCGAAATCAATGCTTTTGGAACCTCAACACCGGTAATCTGGATTAGACCATCGAATACCTGTTCCTTCACTTTGGATTTCAAGGCAGCCTCCAGTTCCTTACCCATGTTGCCGCGAACCTCGGAACGGAATGCCTCCATGCCACCTTCCTCAACACCAAACTGTTTGAAAAATTCATCGTCGAGTGCCGGGAGTTCTGTTTCCTCAATCTTGTTGACCTTGACCTTGAATACTGCTTCCTTACCAGCCAGATTTTCCGACTGGTACTTGTCCGGGAATTTCAGTTCCAGATTCATTTCTTCACCGGCGCTTCGATCTATTAGTCCATCTTCGAATCCCGGAATCATGCTGCCCGACCCAATTACGACATCCGCACCTTCACCTTTACCGCCATCAAAGGCTTCCCCGTCGATAAAACCCTCGAAATCTATATTTACCCTGTCATCAGACTTGCTGACTCGATCAACTTCAGTAAAGCCCTTCCGCTGATCCTGTAGTTTCTCAATCATGGCTTCGAGATCATCTTCGGTGATATCAGCGACAGGTTTCTCGACAGTAACTTCCCCAAAATCACCCAGCTGGATCTCGGGGAAAACCTCAAAAATAGCGGTGAACTCGAGGTCCTTTCCCACTTCCATGGTCACATCCTCAATGACCGGTGAGCCTGCAGGAGAAACTTCTTCCTGCGCAATAGCCTCACTGAACGATGTCTGCATCAGTTCGCTCGAAACTTCTTGGCGAATGCCATCGCCGAACCGCCGCTTTACTTCCCGCAGGGGTACCTTGCCAGGCCGGAATCCCTTGATATTTGCCTGACCGGCTGCCTGTTTCAATTTGGCATCAACTTGCGTCTCGACCTGCTCGGAGGGAACGCTGATTCGCATTTTCCGCTCCAGGTTAGAAGTTGTTTCCAGAGTTACTTGCATCTTTTATTACCTGTTATATATCTATTCGACTTTACTTTCTGTTGACGAACCCGGGCACAGAATCACCCCAAATAATGGTGCGAAAGGAGAGACTCGAACTCTCACATCTTTCG
>PBRP01000090.1 GCA_002726655.1 Gammaproteobacteria bacterium | reverse complement strand
CCCTGAAAATTTAATGGCGGACGTTGCCGGGCTGATTGACGCGGCAGGGTGTGATGAAGTTGTTCTGATAGCCCACGACTGGGGTGCGGTTATCGCATGGTACTTTGCAATCCGGCAGATTCGGCCACTGAACAAACTGATTATCTGTAATGTGCCGCATCCTGTCCCGGCACAGAAGGCGATCAGCAATGGCTTTGCCCAGCTGAAAAAATCCTGGTATATCTTTTTCTTCCAGATTCCTGGCCTGCCGGAAATGATGACGCGAATGCGCGGCGAGGGCGCCATGGGAAACCTGATTAAGAAATCTTCCTCTAACTCTGCGAACTATCCTGATGAGGTGATTGACGTCTATAACCAGAATAGCTCCCGGCCTGAAAACCTGACGGCGATGGTCAATTATTACCGTGCGCTGGTGCGCGGCGGTGGCGGCAAGCGGCAAAAGGATCTGGGCTACCCGATGATCGAAACGCCAACCCTCATGCTATGGGGTGAGGACGATTTGGCCTTAACCAAGGAGACAACCTATGGCACTGAAGATGTGGTAAAGGATTTTACTATCCGCTACCTGCCTCGAATCTCTCACTGGGTTCAGCAGGATGCCCCAGAGGAGGTCAACGCCATGATGAGCGCTTTCCTGACGGGCCAGCCCATCCCCGAAATGACCTGGGAGCCAAAACTGGTGCTTCCAGAGATCAGTTAAGGTGTTTCTCGAAGGTTGACGCCACAGTGCCGTCGCCAAGCCGGAGTGCCAGCCAGAGGTCCACGTATTCTTTTAGCTGCTGATCCTGGGGCATCAGGTACCCCTTTTCCTGATATGTCAGCGTCTTGCCCGGCATTGTCGGGCAAAGCTCCGCGTGCCTGGCCGACTGCAGTTTCACTTCAATCTCATCGGTAATCATCAGGTCAACATTCCCACTGATGATCTCATCGAAAATGGTCCGGTTGTCCTGGTGCAGCACTTTCTCAGCCTGCTTGATGTGCTGATCTACATAGCGTTCGTTGGTGCCGCCCGGGTTTACCACAATACGGTTGGATGCGCGGTCAATCTTCTGAAGCTTGTCAAATTTGCGAACCTTCTTGCAAAGGCTTATCGGTGTTTTCCCACCCCTGTGATAGGTGTTCGAGAAATAGCCTACTTTTTGTCGGTCCAGATTGCGGGACACGCCACTCATGGCAATATCGTAGCGACCTGCAGTCAGGTCATCGAGCAATTGTCCCCATTGTGTGGGTACAAAACGAACCTCCACATTCAGAGCCTTTGCAAGGTCGTTGGCAAGGTCGATATCTATCCCGGCGAATGGCAAGTCGGACGATGTGCGAAATGAAAACGGGGCATAGTCCCCGGTTGTACCGACCCTGAGTAGGCCCGCTTCCAGAACCTGCTGCAGACGGTGATCATAGTGCTCAATGGCTACTAATGCCTGATGTAGCTGTTGTTTACCCAGAGTTGACAGGCCCTCGACATCAATTATTGCCAGGAATTCATCCTGGGAAAACTTGGGGCTGGCAGTATTGAGGTTACTGGTAATGGCTTGACCAAGACGTACCAGTTCAGGTCGGACAACTTTATTCAGGTCAGGGCTGCCTGAGGGGGCGGCACCGGATCTCCACTTATCAAACCAATAGTGCTGAATTTCCTTCGCCGCGGTGATCTGTTGCTGGAAGAAGGCGCGACTGGTTTCCACTCTAATTCCCTGGGTCAGGCCATCTGCAATTGCATGATCCAGAATCTTCTCCTCCCGCTTCCGATCTTCAATCGGTAGCTTGTGGGTCCACTTGTAGGCAGCCACCTCGTCCATATAAGACAGGCGCTCATTGATCAGGTGAAACAGTTCACTGTTATCGGCAAATACAAAACAGGGTAGGAGCAACACAAGGTAAAGAGCAGAACTGAAACAGGTCATCCGTTTTCTGCCAGCACTTCTACCGGGCCAGCGAGATTGATGATGAATTGTTTTTTGAACACGCATATTGCTTGTTTTTGCCAGCATTTTTCCAGGCCAGCGATAGTACCACTTCTTCAAAAAGTGGGTATCCCTGTGGTACCTTGCTTACCTTAATCAATAGAAGAAGAGAATTCGATGCCAGATCCCCTGTTGTACGAACAAGATGGCCATGTCGTGACGCTCACCCTGAACCGGCACGAAACACGAAACGCAATTTCAGAGGATGAGATGGTAAATGCCATCGTTGATGCCTGTGCGCGAATAAACGCGGATCATGATGTGAGGGTGGCGATTATTACCGGTGCAGGTACAGCTTTCAGCAGTGGTGGTAACGTCAAGGACATGAGGGACAAAAAAGGCATGTTTGGTGGCACGGCGACAGACATTCGGGATGGTTATCGCTTCGGTATCCAGCGTATTCCCATTGCTGTGCAGGGGCTGGAGGTGCCAATTATTGCGGCAGTCAATGGCGCAGCTATTGGCGCCGGATGTGACCTCACGATGATGTGTGATATCCGCATTGCTTCTGAAAAAGCGTTATTCGCAGAGAGTTTCGTTAAGGTGGGACTCATTGCCGGAGATGGTGGCGCATGGTTTCTACCGCGTGTAATCGGTGTATCCCGCGCCAGTGAGATGGCGTACACGGGTGAGCCCGTCAATGCGCAAACAGCCTTACAATGGGGCATGGTTTCCAGCGTGGTTGCACCAGAAGAGTTGATGGCTGAAGCAAACAAGATGGCGCTGCGTATCGCTGCCAATCCGCCAACAGCCTTGCGTATGACCAAAAAGCTAATTAAGGAAGGAGAACACTCAAGCCTTGAATCCCTCCTGGAAGTGTCGGCTTCATTGCAGGCGCTTGCACACCAGACCAAGGATCACGTAGAAGCGGTGGACGCCATTATTGAAAAACGTACACCGCAATTTAGCGGGGAATAGCAGAGGATCCGCAGGAACGAAAACTGGTATTAAGAGAGGTTGTCTAGTTTTCGGTGACGGACTTTACGTCTTCTTCCTTGATACGAATCTTCTTGCCTTTCATGTCATCGAAGGTGGTATAACCCCCTTTTCCTTCAACGGGTTCTGTGCTTGCTTCGTAGACATCGCCTTTCTGGGTCATAACCGTATAGGTAGGCGCGCTCGAACAACCAGCCGTTAGCAATATTGCAAGTGTAGCGGCGAAAACATATTTCATGGAGTGGCTCCGAAGATGTGGTTGTGGCCGTCATCGACATGCTACTCGTCAGACGAGTGGAATTCCTGTCTTCTCCTTGCCTATATCCCGGGGCCTGACTGTTATGGCAGGACAGCCCTCGGCCTCATTACGATCTAGTTATCCAGCAGGTCATACTTTTTTAAGTAGCCACGAAGCTGGTGGTAGGTGACACCAAGGGCATCTGCAGTTTTCTTCTGGTTGAATTGAGCGGAGGCCAGTGCGCTCTTGATGAGGCCAATTTCATAGTCCTGGACCGATTGTCTGAAGTCGATTGGGAACTCATGCAATGAAGGTACGGGTGCGACAACCTTGGTCACCGCTGGTTCATCAGAATCATCTCCAGCCGGAACAGTAACAACAGTGCTGGGTTGTGTTGGCCGGAAAGCTGATTCGAATGGGTCAATTGTTATAACGTCGACGGGCGTATCAACTTCCTGGGAGCGGTAGACGCTCCGCTCAACGACATTTTTGAGTTCTCTGATATTCCCCGGCCAGTGATAGGTTCTGAGGACCTTTCTTGCAGAAGCTGAGAATCCAGGGAAGTACTCACGGCCAAGATCAGCGGCCATGGTAACGGCAAAACGTTCGGCCAGAATCAGGATGTCTTCTGGTCTTAGTCTCAAGGGTGGCAGGGTGATAACGTCGAAAGCGAGGCGATCAAGCAAGTCTTCCCTGAATTTCCCGTGCCGGGCAAGTGTTGGTAGGTCTTCATTGGTTGCCGCGATGAGACGAACATCGGTTGTAAGGGTTTTGCTGCCACCCACTCTCTCAAATTCCCCATGCTCTATGATGCGCAGTAGCTTTTCCTGCACCAGTGCTGAGGTATTTGCCAGTTCATCGAGGAAAAATGAGCCCTGGTCCGCGCGTTCAAACCTTCCTCGATGTACCTTTGATGCACCGGTAAACGCTCCCGCCTCGTGTCCGAACAACTCGGTTTCGAGCAGGCTCTCGCTTATGGCAGCACAGTTCATTTTAATAAATTCCTGGTCCCACCGGGGGGAGAGATAGTGCAGGCGAGAGGCGATGAGCTCCTTGCCAGTTCCTCTTTCACCAACAATCAGTACTGGCTTGTTGAGGGGAGCAATCTGGGAAACTAGATCCAGCACCTCCAGAAAAACCGGAGATTCCCCTAGCAGTCTATCGGTGTGCTGCCCTTCGGCCATCTGTCCTCCTTCGCAAAATACTGAAGTATTACCATTTGTTGGCTTGATTCACCAACCAAGTGGTCATATTAACCGCTAGATCTCTAAACAGGAAGGCTGAATTTAGAAAAAATCCTTTAATAACAAGAGATTAGAGTAATGGCGAAAGCTGGCACGGAAAGTGAAGTGAAAGGTTTAAATGGATTGGGCAGGCATTTGACCAATAGCCCAAATGAACACAAAACGTTAAGAGGCACAGGGAAATGAGTATTTTTTCCAGATTTACAGACATCATCAATGCAAACCTCAACTCCATACTGGATAAGGCTGAAGATCCTGAAAAAATGGTTCGACTTATCATCCAGGAAATGGAAGAGACACTTGTTGAAGTACGAACCCAATCCGCTAAGCTGATTGCTGATAAAAAGGAGCTGGGAAGGCGGATCAAGCGGCGGGAGCGGGAGGCGGAGCAGTGGGAAGAGAAAGCGGAAATTGCCCTCAGTAAGGATCGTGAGGACCTTGCCCGCGCTGCATTGAAAGAAAAAAGCAATGCTGACGAAGAAGTGGTCACCGTCGAATCTGACCTGGAAGTGGTGGATATCAACCTGCAAAAACTGTCTGGTGATATTTCACAGCTGCAGCAGAAGCTGGTTGATGCCAAGGCAAGGCAAAAAGTGCTGACCCTCAGGGGCAGAACTGCCAAATCAAGGATGGGAGTCAAACGTCAGTTGCATGATGTTGATATCGATGAAGCGATGAACAAATTTGATCGATATGAGCGTAGGATTGACGATCTGGAAGGTGAAATTGAGGCCTATGATCTTGGTCAGCGGAACCTGGCGGATGAAATTGCCGAACTGGAATCAGATGACAAGGTCGATGAAGAACTTGCAAAACTGAAGGCGCGCCTGGATCAAGGCAAGAGCGATGCAGCTGACGCAGGCACCGAAGCACCCTGATATTGAAAATGATTTGGAGTAGATAGAATGGACGGTATGGCGGTGGCGATATTTGTACCAATTGTTGTTTTCCTGGTAGTGGTGGCACCCATCTGGATCGTGTTCCATTACCGCTCGAAGGCGAATGTAGTCGACGGCCTCTCTGCTGGAGAGCGCGCTGACCTTGATGAGATGATTGAAACAGCTAATAAGATGGCTGCAAGGATAGAGACGCTGGAATCGATTTTGGATGTGGAAAGTCCGGGTTGGAGAGAAAAACAGGCTCAGGTATAGGTAATTTTCCTGTGCTTTGGGCAAGAATAGTTGTGTGGTCTGGATAAGAATCAAGAGGGTAAATCGTGAGCAGGTCGGATCGAGAAAAACGAGATGCGGAACGAGCCGCGAGGCGAGCCAACAGGTTGGCACACCGCGCTGAGCGAAGAGCAAAGCGTAAGAGTGAGCAGGCAGAGCATGCAGCTGAGCGTGCAGACAGGCTGGCTGAGCGCGCGCAACGCAGGCCAAAGCGGGACCGGGACCTGGACCAGTCTATAGAGGACCTGGTGGATAAGGTTACAGAAAAGTGGTCGAGAAAAGCCGGGGAGTGGATCAATGAGCAAAGCGACAGGCTCTTCGATGAAAAGCACGATGAAGATTATGCCGAGGATGATTACGATGAAGCGCAAGCCTCTGCCGACAGGGCCCAAGAAGAAGCAGATACTGCCAGGAAGAAAGCGAGGCAGGCTCAGCATCGAGTGAGAAGCAGCGCAACGAGAAAATCGAGGAGGCGCAGGAGAAAGGCTTCCGGGTACAGCCAGGGCAGATGGGACTGGCGGCGATACGGCCGTAACAGGCGCAGAGGGAATCTGTACCGTGACACACGGCACAAGAAAGTATGTGGTGTTTGTGCCGGTGCCGCCGAGTATTTCTTGATAGAGACCTGGAAGGTTCGAACAATAGCCATCCTTGGCCTCGTGTTTATTCCTTCGGTTGCGATACCGGTATACTTTATTAGCTATTTTCTGATGGATGAGAAACCATACTATCGACAGGTCACGGACAGGTTTGATGATCTTGTGAGAGAATATGAGGAGGAGCCAGCCCCTGTGAAGAAACAAAGAAATTCACACCAGGAAAGTGGATCCCCACAGGTTTCCAACAGAGAAGCGATGCGCACCGCAAAAGAGAAGTTCAGCAATATCGAAGATCGGCTGCGCAGCATGGAAACTCATGTGACGTCTTCAACCTTTGAGTTGCAGCGGGAAATACAGAAAATTTCTGGTGAAGACAGCTAAATCAGAGACTTGGAATGTCAGTAGAAATTAGAAAAGCTAAACGTTTTGACCAGGTTCGTTTCCGTGGCCCTGGTACGTTGAAGATCACACAGGGAGATAGCGAATCCCTCACCATTCATGCGCCGGCTTACGTCATGGAGCATGTTGAGTCTGAAGTCATCGATACAGTGCTGCATCTGGGCTATGTATCACCAAAGGTCGTCTCTCTAAAGGTTCTTCATGAAGTGATCTCGTATGACCTTTGTATGAAGGATGTGCGTCGGCTTGTCTTGAGCGGTGCGGGAAGAATCTTTATCCCTGATCTCGACAATGATGCTGTAAGCGCAGAAGTCAGCGGTTCGGGCATGATCATGCTGGACAACCTGACCGCCGACAGGTTCGATGTGGTGATTGGCGGTTCCGGTAGCGTCAAGGTTGCGGGTGACGTTGAGGCGCAGTCGGCGCTGATTTCCGGTTCGGGCAATTATAACGCCGAGCGCCTGGTGAGCGACTTTGCTCATGTCAGAATTTCTGGTAGCGGTAATGCAAATGTGTCAGTGAGTGACGATTTGAATGTTGTCATCAGTGGCAGCGGCAAGGTGAGTTACGCCGGTTACCCGGATATTTCAAAACTGATATCTGGCTCCGGCAAGTTGCTTCGTCGTCGCCGGAAAAAGCAAAAATTAGATAAGGGAGAGGAAAATGGCCAGTAATTTCTGGGTTGTGTTTGCGCTAGTGGCAACCTGTGCCATCATCACTGATGGGGTGGTGAAGATCATCAAGGCTTCAAAAAGTGGCAACAGCAAAGAGGGGGCTCAGAAGATTGAGGAACTGGAAGCTGATTTCGAATCGTTGGAAGCTGACCTGGATGATGCCAAGAACAGAATTGAAGTGCTGGAGAAAATTGTCACTGAAGAGAAGTATAACCTAGGCAAGAAGATTGATGAGCTGTAAACCTGGTCGCTCATTAACGACCTGTTGTTATTACCGGAGCTGATCAGCTTGCGAAGTTGAAACGTTTCATATCGCCGAGAAAACCCTTTTCATCATGTACGCCGAATTGCTGGTTGCTGTAGTCGCCAACCAGTTTATGCCAGAAAGCGTAAGCAACCTGATTACTCACTAATACCCGGAGTTGCCATTGACCCGGGAACCGGTCCCAGATTATTACTGCTGCCCGGCTGCCAACCTGCTTGCGGCGAAATTGCCGGAGTACAAAAAATTCAGCCAGGTCCGTTGATTTAGAACCATCCCCCGGGTCTGTCTCGACCCTCACCAGTGCAAATCCAGCCAACTGTTTATCCACGAGGATAAGCAGAGGGAACCTGTCTGGATCCTGCCAGTAATGATCTAGATAGGGGTAGCCAAAGCGACCATCTTCACCGACTTCAATGTCTGAAAATGATGAAAAATCGTGCAAATAAAGTTCGAGCAGGTTGGCGATGATAGGAGTATCGGCCCGGTCTGCCGGCTTGATGGTCACTTCCATTATGAATTGCCAAATATGCTAAGGACACGGTCAGGAAAATCAGAGAACACACCATCCACACCCAGCATGTCCATTTGTCGAATCTCATCCGCCTCATTGACCGTGTAGACATAGACCTTGAGACCATTGCTATGGGCTTCGTCGATGAGCTCCCGGCTTACCAACCTGCTAGACAGGTTGATTGAATAGGCGTGCAGGTCCGCGGTCCTGGTGAAATAGTCCGGGCTGGCTCGATTAAACAGGGCGCCGCGCCTGAATCGAGGGTCCGCCTTCGCCAGTTCAGCGTGATCGAACGATGACAGGAGAAAAGCGTGACTATCCCATCCCTCGTCGCAAAGACCCGCCAGGAACCTGGAAACAGGCAGGGCTGTGTCCGGACCTTTTAATTCGACATTAATACTGCAGCGCTGGTCCACCAGTTCAGTGACTTCACGCAGGGATGGAATCTGTTGACCCCCGCCCGCATCGAGGCTCCGCAGGTATTCAAGGCTCGATGCCATCACCTCGCCCACGCCATTGGTGGTGCGTTCCAGTGAGTCATCGTGGATGACAAGCAGTTCTCCTTCAACCGAATACACATCCAGCTCGATCCAGGGGCTGCCCATGGCAACAGCCAGGTTGAAGGAATTCAGTGTATTTTCCGGTTCGTGACCACAGGCGCCACGGTGCCCGATGCAGAGCAGATTGGGCATATTACGACCATTTGTTGACTGGATGATGACTCTAATAGCTGTGGTATGTATTTGTCCATGATTTGAATGGGTAAGGGTGTGGCCGGCTGAGGTGCGGCCGGCGAGGTGCGGCCGGCTGAGGTGTGGCCGGCTGAGGTGTGGCCCGTCACGCCTCGCCGGCCGCCAATTCTTACGTTACAATCGGTTTGGTGTGGCGCCAGGCCATGTAACACATTTTCAGGAAATCGATGTCGTACCAGGTACTAGCAAGAAAATACAGACCTTCAATTTTTGCTGAGTTGGAAGGTCAGGAGCATGTTCTGCGAGCGCTGATCAATGCCCTGGAACTTAACCGCTTACATCACGCATACCTGTTCGCAGGTACTCGCGGCGTTGGCAAAACGACTATTGCCAGAATCCTGGCCAAGTGCCTCAATTGTGAAGTCGGGATAACGGCCACACCCTGTGGCGAGTGTGCGACCTGCCAGGAGATAAGGCAGGGCAGATGCGTGGACCTCATCGAGATCGATGCTGCGTCTCGTACCGGTGTCGATGACATGCGCGAACTGCTGGACAATGTTCAATACATGCCGACCTGCAGTCGCTTTAAGATATACCTGATTGATGAGGTTCATATGCTCTCGAAGAGCAGCTTCAACGCCATGCTGAAGACCCTCGAAGAGCCTCCGGAGCATGTCAAATTCCTGTTTGCGACTACCGATCCGAAAAAGCTGCCGGTGACTGTCCTGTCCCGCTGCCTGCAGTTCAACCTAAAGAACCTGTCTCCGGAAAGAATTGTCAGCTATCTGGAGCAGTTGTTGCCCAGGGAAGAAATTAAATTTGAAACCAGTGCCCTGTGGCAGATAGGGCGCGCCGCCGACGGCAGTATGCGCGATGCATTGAGCTTAACGGATCAGGCGATTTCCTATAGTGACAACTTCCTCACAGGGGACGCTGTCCAATCCATGCTGGGCAACATTGATCAGCGAGAGGTTTATGAACTCATTGACGCACTGATTGCAGAAGATGGTGCAAGATTGCTGGCCAAGATAGATGAGATAGCACAATTTGCGCCGGACTATTCAGGCCTGCTGGATGATCTTCTCGCCGTTTTGCATCGGATAGCTGTCGCTCATGCAGTACCTGAAGGGATTGACAATAGCCAGGGAGACAGGGAACTGGTACTGGCTGTAGCTAACAGTATCAGCAGGGAAGACGGACAGCTTTTTTATCAGATTGGTCTGATTGGTAAACGCGATTTGCCCTTGGCACCGGATCCGAGGAGTGGTTTTGAGATGATCCTGCTGCGCATGCTGGCATTTACAACGACGGATGGGCAGTCGAGTGCTGGCAGCTCTGGTAATACTGGAGGGAAGGTGAGTGGGGAGAGCCCTGTCGCTAGCCTGCTGGCTCGAATTGGGGATAGTGAAGAAGAAGGCAGGAGCGCAGACACACCGAGAGCTGAACCGGTGAGCGGTCCCGTTACTGAAGATAATGATCAGGGCACCTCAAGCCAGAGCTCTTCATTCCAGAGCTCTTCATTACAGAGCTCTTCACTACAGGTCTCTTCGAGTCCGAGCAACCCTGAATCAGCAGTGACCCGAACGCCTGAGTCCGTCAAGACAGTTGAAAAGCCAACCAGTACGGATACAGGAACAGTGGGCGAGACTGGGCTCTCAGAAAACTGGGTAGATATTCTCGGCAAACTCAATCTGTCCGGTGTCACCCAAACGCTGGCTGCAAATTGCACACTAAGCAGATGTGAAAATGGCCATTACTATCTGCTCCTGAACGAACATCATGCGACTCTATGGAACAAAACGCATGAGACCAGAATTTCCCAGGCGCTGGCAATTTTGTACGGGCATGAAATAGGTGTCAGTATCGAGGTAGGTATTATCGAAGCTGAGACCCCGGCGGAGTTGGACCGTCGCCAGCAGCAGGAGATTCAGGCGAAGGCGGTAAAGGCAATCGAAGAGGATCGGAACATCCAGGAACTTATACAAAATTTCAACGGCACCATTGACCGCGATAGCATTTCACCGGTCCCCCAAACAGGAGATTCACAGTGACAATGAAAGATGGTTTCGGTGGCCTGATGAAGCAAGCGCAGGAGATGCAGGAAAAAGTCCAGAAGATCCAGGATGAAATAGCTCATGCCGAGGTGAAGGGTGAGTCCGGCGCAGGACTGATAAGGGTGACAATGACCGGACGTCACGATGTCAAAAAAATTGCAATTGATGACAGTTTATTGGAGGAGGAAAAAGAGGTTCTCGAAGATTTGATTGCCGCTGCTGTCAATGATGCTGTGAGAAGGGTAGAAAAAAACCAGAAAGACAAGATGTCTGAATTAACCGCGGGTATCCCGTTGCCACCTGGATTCAAGTTTCCTTTCAGTTGATGTCAGGCGTGAATAACTCATCAATTATCAATCAATTGGCTGACGCCTTCCAATGTTTGCCGGGAGTCGGGCCGAAAACAGCACAGAGGATGGTACTGCACCTCCTTGAAAGAGACCGCGACGGTGGCAGGCACCTCGCAGAAAGAATGTCAGAAGCAATGGATAAAGTAGGCAACTGTGAATCCTGCCGTAATCTTACGGAGAAGAAAATTTGTGAAATCTGCAGTAATCAAGCGCGGGATAAAAATTCGCTCTGTATTGTGGAAACACCCGCAGATGTTCTTGCGATAGAACAGTCCGGTGCATACCGGGGGCTATATTTTGTGCTCATGGCAAACCTGTCCCCTATTGAAGGAATTGGACCTGCTGAAATTGGTATCGAGCTTCTCCTGGAACGATGTGCTCAAGGTGTGAAAGAAGTCATCCTCGCGGTGGGATCTACTATCGAAGGAGAGGCAACCGCGCACTACATTTCTGAGGTAACCAGACCCACCGGTGTGGTCCTCTCCAGGATTGCGCAGGGCATTCCACTGGGCGGCGAGCTTGGATATGTCGATGGCGGGACCTTATCTCATGCCCTGGAAGACAGGAAGACGATATAGTTAGTTCCTGTCTGTAAATAGAGTAATTTGGCCAAATATTGCAACACTAGAATTGCGTTAGATATATAAATTAGTCACTTATGAAGGAACTAACCCGCTCGATGTCAGAAAACGGACAACAACCAGTTATGCAGACACCTGTGCAATACATTGATAATGAGCAGGACCTTCAGAGTGCGATGAACGCATGTATGCAGAAAAGCGCTGTCACAGTTGATACTGAATTCGCGCGTGTTAGTACCTACTACCCGATGGTGGGTTTGATTCAATTATATGATGGCGAAATTTGCTACCTTATTGACCCACTAGCCATAGATGATTTATCTGCCCTGGCAGATTTGCTCTTGTCGGAAACCGTCATCAAGGTATTCCATGCCTGCTCCGAAGACATGGAGGTTTTCAAGTATTGCCTGGATGTTCTCCCGTCGCCAATTGTCGATACACAAATTGCAGCAGCGGTGCTCGGTGTTGGGTTTTCAATCAGCTATCAGAATATGGTAGATCACTACCTATCGGTGAATATACCCAAGGAAGAAACCAGGTCAGATTGGTTGCGGCGACCTTTGACGGAGAGGCAGTTGGAGTATGCCGCTCTCGATGTAATCTATTTGCTTAAAGTCCATGAGATCCAGCGAGATCACCTGCGGGAAATGAAGCGCGATGACTGGCTGAGGGAAGAATGCGCTGGCCTGAATGAAGATCTGCCTACCATGATTGATCCTGACACCTGTTTTAAGAAGGTCAAAGGCCTGTGGAAGCTGGATAGGAAACAGCTCTCTGTCCTTAGGGTAATATGCGCCTGGCGGGAAGTTCGGGCTCGTGAATTCAATGTGCCTCGAAATCGGATCGTCGAACAGAAATCGCTAATGAAAATCACGAGCGGAAATATTACCCAGAAACACGAGCTGCAATATGATGCCGAGATGTCGCCCAGGCAGGTGCGAAAATATGGTGACGACCTGCTGTTTCTTGCTGCTGAGGCCAGGCTCCTCCCGGAATCGCAGCGTCCAGAATTGTTTGAAAGGGACAGTGCGCATATAGACAGTAAACAATTAGGGATCCTTCGGCAGGTTGTCCAGGCCAGGGCTGAGGTGCTCTCAGTTGCTCCAGAATTACTTACAAGGCGGCGGCACCTGGAGCAGCTGTTACGCTCCGAGGACAAGGAGGGTAACTATTCTTTGCCAGCTGAGCTTTCGGGGTGGAGAAAAGAGGTTATCGGGAACGATCTTATTGAGGCGCTGTCGTAGCCTTGCTCATTCCAGAGGAGTACAGTGGGGTTGTCAGCCCTCTAGCGATATTGAAATCGTCAGCGGTAATGTGGGGTGTTGAACTTGCTGTGTGATGTTTATAAAGGTGCCAAAAAGGACGATGTCTACCTGTATGTTGATCATGATGTTGGGCTGAGCAAGGTGTCTGAAGAATTGCTGGAACAATTTGGAGAGATGGAAATAGCATTATCATTTACATTATCGGAGATGCGCTCTCTGGCAAAGGAGGATCCGAAACAGGTCCTGGCTAACCTGGCCAAAAACGGATATCACCTGCAATTCCCTCCAGTGTTTGAAGATTAAATGTTTAGGAGTCGGTAGGTGGGGTTTTGGGAAGAAAAGTCGCTGGAAGAAATGTCAGGGTCGGAATGGGAATCCCTGTGTGATGGCTGTGCCCGGTGTTGTCTGCTTAAAATTGAAGAAGCTGACTCAGAAGAAGTTCACTACACATCTGTCGTCTGCAAGTATATGGACGAGTCAACATGTCAGTGTAATGAGTACGACAATCGTAATTCGCTGGTACCGGACTGTGTGTGGTTGACGATTGACACAGTTGAGTCTTATAAATGGCTGCCAAAAACCTGCGCTTATCGCATTAAGGCGGAAGGCAGGAGCCTTCACTCGTGGCACCCCCTTCTTTCGGGGAGAAGCGATACCGTGCATGAAATAGGTATATCTGTCGTTGGAAAATGTATCTCTGAAGAACATGTGCATTCTAATGACGTCGAGGACAATATTATCCACTGGGTTGAACACTAATGCGGTTCCACTAGCAATATCATGTCCGAACTGGTGGATGGCTATGAATATGTCATTGGCTGGCTGGTCTACTCTTTGGCCGGCATCGGCTGCTCTATTGTCTGGTGGAAAATCACCTCCCTCATAGGGCACAGCGGTTGGCGGGAGTTGTTGCGGGGTATCGTGGTCGTTGTGATATTTACACCCTGGTACATAGGTGAATCACCTGAGTTTTATGCGCCGGCGATCGTCGTTCTGCTAATGGACCTGCTGCTCGAAGGGGTAAAAGCCGGCCTCAAAGGCGGTATTGCTCTTTTGTTTTCATCCTTTCTAATGTTGGTAGTGTTGACTGTCAGGAGGGTTCTGTACAAGAAATCTGCTGTACATCTACCTTAGACTCCTGGATGACGTTATAGTGGCTCCCTTATTCAGCACCCTGATTTACTGCTATCACGAGATTTGCACACCCTTGAAATGTACACGCCGGCAAACTAAAGTACGCGGTGCTCTACTCGCCAGCTCCAATTTCCTTTTTATGGTTACAACAATATGAAATTTTCCAGTACGAACACTTATATAGCGACCGAAGAACTACAGATGGCTGTTAATGCCGCTGTTACACTGGAGCGGCCGCTTCTCATCAAGGGTGAACCAGGCACCGGGAAAACCATGCTGGCAGAAGAAATTGCCAAGTCATTGGGGATGAGGCTCATTCCCTGGCACATTAAATCCACGACCAAGGCACAACAGGGTCTTTACGAATATGATGCTGTATCACGCCTGCGTGACTCCCAGTTGGGTGACGATCGCGTCCACGATATCAAAAACTATATCGAAAAGGGCAAGCTCTGGGAAGCTTTTGATTCAGATGAAAAGGTTGTTCTGCTGATCGATGAAATTGACAAGGCCGACATAGAATTCCCAAACGACCTGCTGCTTGAACTGGACAGGATGGAATTTTTTGTTTACGAAACGGGCGAAAACGTCAAGGCCAAGGTGCGCCCCGTTGTTGTAATAACCAGTAATAATGAAAAGGAACTGCCAGACGCATTTCTTCGTCGCTGTTTCTTCCACTATATCCAGTTTCCTGATCGCGAAACCATGCAGGATATTGTGGATGTGCACCATCCTGATATCAAAAAAGATCTGGTCAAAGAAGCCATGGAGATATTCTTTGACGTTCGTAAGGTTCCCGGCTTGAAAAAGAAGCCATCTACTTCCGAATTGATCGACTGGCTGAAGCTGCTGATGGCTGACGATATTCCCGATGAAATTCTTACCAACCGCGATACCACTAAAGCGATTCCACCTTTATATGGGGCGCTGGTGAAGAACGAGCAGGACGTACAGTTGCTGGAACGTTTGGCGTTTATGAATCGTCGGCAGGGAAGTAGCCAAGGAGGGCCAGCGTAGCCGAGAGACTACGCATCAGAGTATAAGAATATGCTGATTAACTTTTTCCTTGCTCTCAAGAAAGAACGTATCCCGGTTTCGATAACTGAGCTTCTCCACCTGCATGATATTTTGAAGGAGCGGTTGGTATACGCTGATGTTGATGAGTTCTACTACCTTAGCCGCATGGCCATGGTGAAGGACGAGCGCCATTACGACAAGTTCGATCGAGCATTCGGTGCCTATTTTAAGGGGCTCGAAGATCTCGCCAGTATGTTGGCATCCCTCATTCCGGACGAATACCTGCGTCGTGAATTTGAGAAGACCCTGACCCCGGAAGAACTGGAAAAGATCAAGTCTCTTGGTGGCCTGGAGAAACTTATCGAGGCTTTCAAAAAAGAAGTGGAAGAAGCTGCCCGGGGAGAAGGTAAGGAGAAGGACAAGGAAGGAAAGGGTGAAAATGGACGTGGTCGTGAGGGTGATCAGCGCAAGGGTAAGAAAAGGCGTGGCAAACGTTCCTGGGATCGCCGCGACTACAAGGCATACGATGACAACGTAGAACTTGGAACGCGTGGCTTGAAAATATCTCTGCGGCGTTTACGCAAGCTGGCCCGCACCGGTGCAGAAGATGAGTTTGATATAGACAACACCATTGATAAAACAGCGAAGAATGGTGGTTTGCTCGATATCATTATGCGCCCTGAAAGGCACAATACGGTTAAGGTCTTGTTGTTGCTGGATAACGGCGGCTCAATGGACGCCCATGTTAAGGTCTGTGAGGAGCTTTTTTCTGCAGCTCGTTCTGAATTCAAGCATCTCGAAACCTACTACTTTCACAACTTCATTTATGACGGTGTCTGGAAGGAACACAACCGCAGGATGAACGAGAGAATTGAAACCTGGGATATTCTTCACAAGTACACGCATGACTATAAGGTGATATTTGTTGGTGATGCCACCATGGCACCCTATGAAATCACCCATTCCGGCGGCAGTGTTGAGCACTGGAATGAGGAGGCTGGCGCAGTATGGTTGCAGCGTGTGATGGATGGTTTCGATAAGGTCATCTGGATCAATCCCACACCGCTCGATACCTGGGAGTATTCCACTTCTGTTGCCCTGACCAATAAGCTGGTTGATGAGCAGATGTTTCCCCTCACCATTAGGGGCATTGAAAACGGGATGACCTATCTGACCAAGTGATTGTGTGAGTGTCCCCTGGAGCAGGGTCGAAGGTTCTCGTTCTTAGATTTCTCCACTGCGGGTACTTCGTAACCTCCCGGTTCCCTCGACTCCCGTTGGTCGCTCGGGACGGGCGAAAGATCTCGCTTCTAAAGATGACGCGCTAAGGGCTTCGGAATATAATCCGACCAAACCCTGTCTTCGCTTCAGCATGGAACCCCCGCATTGAGTAACCCTTCAGTTTCAGACCTTGAGGCTCAGATTGATCGCTGCATGATCAAGGACCGGTTTCGCTTTGAAAGGGAGCTGCGAGGAAAAAAAACTCGCAGAAACCTGTCAGACAAAATCAGCCAATCAATTCAGCTGGCAGAAAAGAGAAGGGTTAGTGCCCCAGTACCGAACTATCCTGAGAATCTGCCTCTGACCGCGAAGGTTCAGGAAATATCGGCAGCACTTGCAGCCAATCAGGTTGTCATCGTCGCCGGGGAAACCGGTTCCGGAAAAACGACCCAGTTACCGAAAATCTGTCTTGGAATTGGTCGCGGCGTGTACGGTACCATCGGGCATACCCAGCCAAGGCGAGTTGCGGCGCGAACAGTTGCACACCGCATCGCTGAGGAATTAGACGTAAGGTTTGGTGACCAGGTCGGATACCAGGTCCGATTTACAGATCAGTCTAACCCGGGAACCCATATCAAGGTTATGACGGATGGCATCCTTCTCGCTGAAACACAGCATGACAGGTTCCTAGAGACATATGACACACTGATCATCGATGAAGCCCATGAGCGAAGTCTCAATATTGATTTTCTGCTGGGCTACATCAAGCGCATCCTGTCGAAGCGAACAGACCTGAAAGTGATAATTACCTCCGCAACAATTAATGTGGAAAGGTTTTCAAAGCATTTTAGTAACGCACCCGTTATCGAAGTATCCGGTAGGACCTACCCGGTCGAGGTGCACTACAGGCCCATTGCGGAATCTGTGCGAGCACATGATTCCGACGAATTGATGTACCAGGGTATTCTTGAGGCACTGCGTGAAACCGGGCAGTTGGATAAAGGCCGGCGAGATGCAGGGGATGTTCTGGTATTCCTGGCAGGCGAGAGGGAGATAAGGGAAGTAGCCCATCTGATTCGCAGGTCTGACCTGAAACACCTTGATGTACTGCCTCTATATTCAAGGCTAGGTGTAGCTGAACAAAATCAGGTATTTCAGCGCCATAGCAAGCGGCGCGTTGTGCTTGCCACTAATGTTGCGGAAACCTCTCTGACCGTTCCCGGGATACGCTACGTGATTGATCCTGGGCAGGCCCGGATTTCCCGTTACAGCTACCGGTCAAAAGTTCAGCAACTGCCCATAGAAGCCATTTCCAGGGCGAGCGCTGAGCAGAGAAAAGGCCGCTGTGGCCGGGTCAGTGATGGTATTTGTTTCAGACTTTATTCGGAAGAGGATTTTGAATCCAGGCCGGAATTTACCCAGCCGGAAATACTGCGCACCAACCTGGCTTCCGTCATCTTGCAAATGCTGCAACTTAACCTTGGTGATATTTCAAAATTCCCCTTTGTGGAAAAACCGGATCAGCGTCAAATCAATGATGGTTTTCACCTGCTGAATGAAATCCAGGCCGTAAACAGGCAGCGCAAGATCAGCAGGCTGGGTAAGGACATTGCCCGGTTTCCGGTAGACCTGAGGTTAGCCAGGATGCTGATCGAAGCGGGTCGCACAGGGTGTCTGTCGGAGATGCTTATTATCGCCAGCGCACTATCGGTTCAGGATCCAAGGGAAAGACCCCACGAAAATCGGCAGGCAGCGGATGAGGCTCACCGGCAATACTGGCATGAGCAGTCAGATTTTATGGCGTTTGTGAACCTTTGGGGTGCCTATGAAGTAGAACGTCAGCAGCTTAGCCAGAACCAGCTGAGGAAGTTCTGTCGCCGCAGGTATCTGTCGTTTATGCGCATGCGGGAGTGGCGGGATGTGCATCGGCAGCTGCACCTGCTGTGCCGAGAATTGAGCCTGAAGGAAAACCAAAAGCCAGCCGATTACACCAGTATCCATAGGGCTTTGCTGAGTGGCTTGCTGGGCAATATTGGTGAGAAAACGGATGAAAGTGAATATACCGGCGCTAGAAATCGAAAGCACTATATCTTCCCTGGTTCCTCGCAGTTCAAAGTCAAACCCAAATGGATCGCTTCTTCGGAGCTGGTAGAAACCACTAGACTGTTTGCCCGAAATGTCGCCCAGATTGACAGCAGTTGGGTCGAGCCCCTGGCGGCACATCTTGTCAAGCGCAACCATTTCGAACCTCATTTTGATGCCGAAAAAGGCCAGGTATTGGTCCATGAGGAGGTGAGCCTTTATGGCGTTGTCATCGTTAAAAAACGCCTTGTGGATTTTGCCGCGGTTAACCCCGTGCAGGCGAGGGAAATATTTATTCAGCAGGGGCTGGTCTCCCAGCAGTTGCAAAGCAAGGCGGGCTTCTATCGACACAACACCCTTTTGATCAGTGAGGTTGAACGCCTGGAATCCAAGTCACGGAAACGTGACATTCTGGTGGACATGTATGCTCTCTATGAATTCTATGATGAAAAGTTACCAGCGAATGTGGTCAGCGAAATCGAACTTGAGGTCTTTAGGCGAGTAGCTGAGGTTAAGTCACCAAAATTGCTTTATCTCGACAAGGCAACCTTGATGAAACAACAGGTGATACTGCCTGAGAAACTCTATCCAAACAGTATCAAGGTAGCTGATGCAGATCTGAAACTTGAATATCAATTCGATCCCCAACATGAGGATGATGGTGTTAGCGTAAAAGTACCGGTGGCAATGTTGAGGCAGGTTTCCAAAGCGCAGCTTGACTGGATCATCCCTGGGCTCTTGAGGGAAAAGTGTCTGGCCTTGATCAAGTCTTTACCAAAATCACTTCGCAAGAACTTCATTCCCGCACCAGATTACGCGGACAGGGTTGTACAGGGCCTTGAATATGATGGCCGTACGCTGACAACAGTATTAGCGGAGAAACTTTTTCGCCTCAGTGGGGTTAAGGTGACAGAGGGCAGCTTCAATTCCTCCGCAATCGACCGGCACCTGGTGATGAACCTGCAAATTGTCGATGCAACTGGAAAGATCCTGGGAAGTGGACGCGATATAGATGCACTGGTCGACAGGTTTGCCGGGGAGGTAGAGCGTGGATTCAGTCAGCGGGCCCGTCATGACCTGGAAAAGGTTGGGCTGGACGACTGGAACTTTGATGAGTTACCCCTGCAGGTCGAGATTGAGCAGGCTGGCGTGAGCATTAAGGGTTATCCCGCGATCGTTGACAAGGGGGACAGTGTTTCGATCGAGGTGGTTGATAACCGTCTCGCCGCCACGCGATTGAGTGAATCGGGTCTGTTACGACTGCTGATGCTTCAGCTCAAGGATCAACAGAAGTACGTCGAAAAGAATATTCCCGGCTTTGAAAGGTTTGCGTTGTTTTATGCAACCCGGGGGTCGCGGGATGAACTGCTCAGCCATGCCGTTTCAGCAATTTTTCGCTACACCTTCATAGAGGGGAAAGACAAGGTGCGAAGTGAGGCTGATTTCAGGCAGAGATTGAATGACAAGCAAGATCTCATCGCTGTGATGAATAGCGTTGCCAGGTTGCTGGACGTGATTTTAAAAGAATCCCTGCAGATAGAAGAGCACATAAAAAGTACAGCTACAGACAACAATAAAGAGGTATATACAGATATCAAGGATCAACTTGGTCGATTGCTCACACCTGGTTTTCTGGCGACGGTACCTTTCCGCTGGCTGGACCAGTATCCACGTTACCTGAAGGCGATCCAGTACAGGATCGATAAGCTGAAGGGCAATATGGATCGTGACAAAGTGCATATGGTGGAGGTTCTGGATTACTCACGGAGGCTGTTTGAACTGGATGACCCTGCACCCGAAGTGCTGCAGGAATATCGTTGGATGTTGGAGGAATATCGCGTATCTTTGTTTGCCCAACCGGTTGGAACGAGTGTGCCAGTGTCGGCTAAACGCCTGGAAAAAGAGTGGCAAAGGTCATTTACAACCGTGGCAGGTAACTAGGTGAGAACTGTAGTCGCCCTAATTCTCGCAATTGCCGCGGTATTACCTGCACTGGCCGAAGATGACTACCGGGATCCAGACCCCTGGAATGGAATAAACCGGGTAACCCATAATGTTAATGATTTTAGTGACAGGTTACTGGTGCGGCCGGTGGCTTTGGCTTATCAAAACCTGCTTCCTCGGTTTGCACGAAACGGTGTTAACAACGCCTATTCGAATCTGGGCGATGTTGGTAACGCGGTTAATAACCTGTTTCAGGGCAAGCCCACGGACGGGATGAGTGATCTGATGCGTGTGCTTATTAATTCAACCATCGGTATTGGTGGGCTGCTCGACCCCGCATCAGCTCTTGGGCTTGCTGAACATGAAGAAGACTGGGGGCAGACATTTGCAAAATGGGGTGTTCCGACCGGACCTTATGTCGTTATCCCGGGACTTGGTCCCGGCTCGGTCAGAGATGGCCTGGCCAGGATCCTGGATGGTGTTTTTGACCCGGTTCTTTATATCTATCCCGTATCCAATCGCAACGTCACCTACGCCATGCGTGTCATACACAATCGTGCTGACCTGCTCCGTGTTGAAAAAGTTGTTTTCGGTGA
The DNA here is from genome assembly GCA_002726655.1 of Gammaproteobacteria bacterium. Taxonomy (GTDB): domain Bacteria; phylum Pseudomonadota; class Gammaproteobacteria; order Pseudomonadales; family Azotimanducaceae. Next base: position 4,517 of record PBRP01000090.1, on the reverse strand, counting down.
CAGGTACATTTTCTATCGCGATGCTTATTTGCAGAGACGTGAGTACCTGGCTAATGATGGAGAGGTCAGCGACCCATTCGCTGATGATTTCTAACGGATAGAAAGTGGTGTTCGCCGGGTAAATTTAATCCAGTTTTAGCCAACAACCTAGCCCATTTTTTTTGTACATACTGAAAAGGGAGGCGTCTCGTCTGCCCGCAGCCAATTTTGAGGTTACCCTTTGTCGAGAAAGCTTCCCTAAACACTTGTAACTATTGAATTTTGGGGGTAAAGTTTGCGCGTTCTTACCTGAGCAATGTGGGGATGGGAATTTAACATCAACAATGTGCAACTTAAGTGCGTAAACGTTAGATGAAAATCGTCGACGGCGGATTACTGGTGGTGGAACAGTCACCTGGTACTGAAAGTGAACTACAGCGCCTGCTGCATGACATTAGCTTCGCGACGACTAACGTTACCACCGAGCGTGACTGTCTCTCCAAAATTCGTACCTCCAAGCCTGATCTCATTCTGCTCTCTCTCGATGAATTGCTGATCGATGTGCATTCTTTGATCAGAGAAATATTAAAGATTGATGCCGATCTCCCGATAATACTTGTAAGCGTAAATGGAGATGAGGAAAAGCTGGTGAGTTTATTGGAAGCTGGTGCCACAGATTTCCTTAGGTTTGTGGGTGGTCAGAGCGCCCTGCTGAAGTACGTCATTGAAAAGAACATACAGCGCCATACAATCCAGGAAGATCATTTTGCTGCCGAGGAAAAACTCGAGGACCTGAACTACAAATTGGGTGAAAACCTGAAGATTCTTGAGCGTGACCAGCAGGCTGGTTTCAGAGTACAGCGGGGCATGATGCCGGCCGCACCAATGACTTTCAGCAAGGTAACCTTTGATCACCGGATTTTCCCTTCATTGATTCTTAGCGGTGACTTTATTGACTACTTCAAGTTGCTGGATGGAAGAACCGTGTTCTACATCGCAGACGTCTCCGGGCATGGAGCATCAAGCGCCTTCGTGACCGTATTGTTAAAAAGCTTGTCCAGAAGACTTCAGAATGACTATGAGAGCCTTGGCCTCAAAACGCCTGGCAGCATATTGGTCTGGCTGAATCGTGAACTTTTACAGTGTGATCTGGAACAACATGTAACGATGTTTCTTGGAATCTTGGATTGTGACGAGAGCACGCTCGAATATAGTAATGCGGCACAGTTTCCCGCCGCTATTTTGAGTGGTGATGACCGGGCAGAATTCCTCGAAATAGGAGGATTACCACTAGGTTTATACCAGACACCGGAGTATGATTCGCGGTCGGTTTCACTGCCAATACAGTTCACAATTGTGATGTTTTCCGACGGAGTGTTCGAAATCATGCCTCAACAGACACTGAAGGCTAAAGAAGAACACCTGTTATCCGTAGTAAAATGTGGCAAGCGGAATGTTGATGCATTGGCGGAGCAACTTGGGATAGAAAGTACCAGGGATGTTCCTGATGATATCGCGGTATTTACGGTGGCAGGTTTTGGGTAGTTTTATGGGTAAATTGTTGTTTGCAGAGCGGGATGGCGTTCAGGTCCTGAAACTTATTGGCGACGTGAGGGTGACCTTAGGTCCGACCATAAGTACATTCCTCACCAGGTTAGGTGAGAGCAAGACATTCAAGTCGATTATTATTGATTTGACCGAAACACAAGGCATTGACAGCACTTCTCTGGGCTTATTGGCCAAGATTTCCCTGACCACTCAGGAAACGTTCGGCACCATTCCCACTATTATCTCCCCAAATGAAGATATTACTCGCATTCTGGAGAGTATGGGTTTTGACAAGGTCTTTGTTATTCTCAAAGAGTTGGTTACGGAGTGTGGCCAATTGGGGGAATTGAATACGGAGATAGTGTCTGAATCCAAGCTTCGCAAGCAGGTCCTTGATGCGCACAGGGTACTTATGAGTCTGAACGAGCGTAACCGTGGTGAGTTTCAAGATTTAGTACAGGCCCTGGAGCATGAAAGGGTAGGCGAGCCCGCTGAGCAAAGAGACCGAGTCGCCTAGAACTAGCTTAAACTTTCTCTCGCCAGTATCTTAGCGCGAACAAAATCCTCGTGAGTCAGATGCACTAACCCTGATATGCGGCGAATGACGTGCTCTTCAAAGGCATCAATTCGTCCATCGGCAAAGGCAACATCCCATAGGTTCTTGATCAACTGCTTTTTGGCGGGGTATTCATAGTGCTCGTTGATGAGTCTGGTGAAAGAATAGAGATCATGAGCTTCATCCGCAGCATCCTCAGCGAGCTCAACGAGTTGAGTAACTTCATCTTCAGAAAAATCAAATAGCTGCTTAAGTATTTTGAGAATTGCTTCCTTTTCTACTTCTTGATACTCGTTGTCGGAGCGGGATACCTCCATTAGCAGTGTCGCCGTGGCAAACCGGACATCGTGACTCTCGTCCGTTTCGCTGATCACCTCTCCAGGCATCAGAAATTCTTCAAAAAATCTTGTAACCATCACCCTCATGTAGCAGTCCTCATCTATGTACTATTACCTATGTCTCTTCATTGGGCAAATCTACCTGGGTTGCCCATAATCACGAATCATTTCAACCGCTTCATCCAGACATTCAACTCCAGCACCGGACTTAAACATGTGCTCGCTAAGATGTCTGCGATAAGCCCTGGCGCCTGGCATACCTGTAAACAAGCCTAGCAGATGTTTGCCCATATGCTTGAACTGGGTTCCTTTCATAAGGTTCTCGATTATATAAGCCCTGTATTGTGTGACTATTTCATGCCTTGCCGGGAGAGGCGTACCGAATACATCAGCTTCAAGTTCCGCCAAAAGCCAGGGGTTGCCGTAAACAGCACGACCCAGCATAACGCCTTTCACGTCCTCCAGTTCTTTAACCACCTGTTGTGAAGATACCAGACCACCGTTGAGGATAAAGGTTGCATCCGGAAAGACTTTCTGGATGTCATGGACATACTCGTATTTTAGAGGAGGTATCCTGCGGTTGTCTTTGGGTGAGAGCCCTTTGAGTATTGCTTTTCGAGCGTGGACAATAAATGTACGACAACCTGCTTCATGAATGGGCCTGATAAAGCGTTCGAAGAAGGCATAGCTGTCCTGGTCGTCAATTCCAATTCTTGATTTGATGGTCACCGGAATATCGACGGCCGATTGCATTGCCGCGAAACATTCAGCAACAAGTAAGGGTTCTGCCATCAGGCAGGCCCCCATTTTGCCAACCTGAACCCGGTCACTCGGACACCCGGCGTTGAGATTTATTTCCTGGTATCCGGCAGACTCAATCAGTTTGGCGCATCTGGCAAGCTTGCCGGGATCACTGCCGCCTAACTGAAAAGCGACGGGTTCATCCTGCTGGTGCCTCAGAAAATAGTCAGTATCACCATGCAACAGGGCGTCTGAAGCGATCATCTCGCTATATAACAGGGAATTAGGTGAGAGAAGTCGTAGCAGGTAGCGGCAATGCATGTCTGTGCAACCCATCATGGGTGCCACGCTCAAGGTTCGATCCAGCATATTTCACAGGTACTCTTTGCAGGATTACAGTATACAGTCACCTTGAGCGCAGCCGAAAGGTCTCACAATACTATCGTCTTGAACGCAGCCGAGAGATCCAGAGAGAACTCCACGCGCAACATCCCAAGCAGGTATAATGGCTGCCATGAAAGTTAGAACCAGAGTTGCTCCTTCCCCAACAGGAGACCCCCATGTAGGCACGGCCTACATGGCATTGTTCGCGCTGTGCTTTGCCCGGCAGCAGGGCGGCGAATTTATTCTCCGCATCGAAGATACGGATGCTGCACGCAGCACCACTGAGTCAGAACAGGTCATTCTCGATTCCCTGCGCTGGCTTGGTTTAGATTGGGATGAAGGGCCTGATCGAGAGGGTGCGTTTGGACCCTATCGGCAAAGTGAACGTCTTGCTACCTACGAACAGTATGCGAAGCAGCTGGTTGATGCAGGTCATGCATTTCATTGTTTCTGCAGCGCGGATAGGCTGACTGAAATGCGTAACGAGCAAAGGTTAAAGGGTGAGACTGCCCGCTATGATGGCCGCTGTATCTCCCTTACACCAGCGGAAGTAGATGCCAGGGTGGCAGCCGGTGAATCGCATGTTGTTCGAATGAAAGTGCCAGCAGATGGGATATGTATTGTGAAGGACCGTTTGCGCGGCGAAATTGAGTACGATTGGTCACAAATCGATATGCAGGTTTTAGTCAAGGCCGACGGCAACCCAACCTATCACCTCGCCGTCGTTGTTGATGACCACCTGATGGAAATCTCACACATAATTCGCGGCGAGGAGTGGATCAACTCCGCACCCAAACATATTTTGCTGTATGAATATTTTGGCTGGGAAATGCCTGAATTTATTCATATGCCACTGTTAAGAAACCCTGACAAAAGCAAACTCAGCAAGCGCAAGAACCCAACCAGCATTCGTTACTATGAACGAATGGGTTTTCTGCCAGAGGCAGTAACTAACTACCTGGGTATGCTTG
>PBRP01000157.1 GCA_002726655.1 Gammaproteobacteria bacterium | reverse complement strand
GGGCAATCATTAAGTCTCGCACCATGAACCAGAGAAAGGTACAAAACCTGCGATTAGCAGGATAGACTGGAGCAACAATGAGTAGAAAAGTGTCTCTTCGAATTTAGTGCTAGTGGTCCCATATGGGCTGACGACGTACAGTCCTGGCATGGTAGGAACGGCAATGTGGCTCGACCATTTGCTTCCCACTAACGCGGTCGAACATTCTCACAAAACTGAAGAATTTGAAAAAATGATGCAAGAACGAATACCTCTCGGCAGAGCCCAGACCACCGAGGATATGGGAGAAGCCGCTCTCTATCTAGCTTCGGCCAAGAACGTCACAGGAATCTCTCTGTCCGTCTCTGGCGGTTTTGAGATGAATTAATGAACTGGTTTAAAGATCCTCTCGTTTTATTTTTTATTGGTGGAGCCGTTTTGTTTGTGCTTGCCGAGCTCGGCGAACCAGACAATATTTCCTACCAGATCGAAATCCAAGAATCCGACGTTAAACGCCTTAACGATCAATGGTCTATGCAGATGAGAAGATCAGCAACCGATAAGGAACTAACTAGTCTGGTTGATCAACTGATTAAAGAAGAGATTTACTATCGAGAAGCCAAAAGGCTGGGGCTGGATCAAAACGATACTATCGTCAGACGTCGAATGGTTCAAAAGCTTACTTTTCTGACGGAAGACATTGCCACATCGGCAGTACCAACCGAAGAAGCACTCAAAGCCTTTTATGATGAAAATTTAGAAGAATACCGCCAGCCGGACCGATACAACTTCCAACACCGTTATTTTTCCTCAGATCGTCGAGCAGACGCGGAACAAGATGCAAGAAACTCATTGAACAATTCCGAGGATCTTGGTGATCCATTTATGCTACAAAAAGAATATGCAAATCGATCCGCCAGAGAGATTGGAGATCTATTCGGAAAAACCTTTGCAGAAACGATGACTAGGCTAGAAACCAGCGATAAATGGCAGGGACCCGTCGAGTCAGCATACGGTTTTCATAACGTACTGCTAGAATCGGTTCAGGAGAGTTACTTAAGACCTTTTGACGTCGTCAAAGACCGAGTTCTGATAGATCTTCAACAAAAAACACGCAAAGACGCAAACGAACAGTACTTTCTAGATCTCAAAAACAAATACTCCATAACCCTGCCAGCCAAAAACTAAAGCGATGCTTAGGTTGTCGATCGTTTTCTTAACGCTCTTACTTTCATCTATTGTTCACGGTCATGAAGTCCGACCTGCTTACCTACAAATCGACGAACTAGTGACAAAAAGCGATCAGAGCATCTATCACATACTCTGGAAACAACCGGTCGTCCAAAATCGTCGTCTGCCATTGAATCCAATATTTCCTGAAGGATGCAATATTAACGATCGAATGCCAGTCGAGGTAGCTAACGGAGCACTACTTCATCACTGGATAACGGATTGCAATTTGAGTGAAGCGCAAATTCAGATCGATGGATTATCGGTAACGCTCACCGACGTAATGGTTCGTTGGAATCCGAAGAATGGTGACTCAAAGAATTATTTACTTCGACCAGAAAACCCGACTCTCGTTTTAGCAAGCGAATCATCCCAAACGAGTTCTTATTTATTGGTGGGAATTGAACACCTGATCTTCGGTATCGATCATGTGCTTTTTGTGATGTGTTTGTTCTTGCTGATTCAAAGTCCGCTTACCCTGATAAAAACAATCACCTCGTTCACATTAGCCCATAGTATTACTCTAGCTTTATCAGTTCTTGGTTTGGTAGAGCTAAAACAAGGGCCAGTGGAGGCCGTGATCGCCCTCTCGATTGTATTTCTTGCGCGGGAATTACTCTTAAGCAATCCTAAGCAGTCTTCTCTGACTCTTACAAGACCCTGGTTAATGGCCTTTTTCTTTGGTTTACTGCATGGCCTAGGGTTTGCGGGTGCCCTCCGTGAAATAGGTCTCCCCGAGGACACGTTCTGGTCTTCATTATTGCTATTCAACGTTGGTATTGAGATCGGACAATTACTCGTGATCGCGATCCTAGCTTCAATAACTTGGTTGTTAACGAAATTGGAGTACAAAAAAACAGGAATCCTATACGCTAGCTGGTTAGTGGGCATGGTCGCGGCCTATTGGACGCTCGATCGAACACTTCTTTTGATATAATCCCTGGATAAATGAAACTGGAGTCAAGCTATTGAAATACCTCAAAATTATCTATCTGGCGGATAGTAAGAATTAACCACTTTTTACTGTCTGTCACCAGGTACGATTTCCCCCACGTACCCCTTTTATCCCAATCCTCAGGAAAATATGAGGCTCAAACAGGATTCGATCATCGCCCTCAAGCCTGAATTTTTTGAATTTCTCGAGATCAGGTCGAGTCAAGCCCCATCAGCGTGTGCTGATGTCAGAATAGTTGAGTCGAGTTCGGAAACAGACCCTCTGGCGGTGAACGGTTCCTGGCCTGGGGATAACCTCTCAGGAGGACGGGTAGAAGTAGGCTTGGGAATGGGATATGCCCCCATGAGTTTCGAGGCTTTGGATTCCCGTTGAGTCGGCGTGTTTCGTTGATGGAAGAGGGCATCGAGGTACTACAGAAATGCTTTTCGGGTGAACGGTTTAATTATCAGGGTAAGCGTTATCAGTTTGAAGACGTCATCATTAAACCGGGTTATGTTCAAGAGGGAGGACCGCCTTTGTGGATCGCTGCTATGTCTGAAGCTGGAGCGATGAGGGCCGCCAAATATAACGCGAACTTTCTTCCTCAAGGGCTTAAAGCCAATTCCTATGACCCATGGATCGATAAGTTGCAAAGCACCGGCAGGAATCCGGCGGACTATCGAGTTGGGATTATTCGCAGTATTTTGGTTACCGAGGATCGAGACAGAGACTGGCAGGCGGTTCGTGCTGCCGAGCGTTATCGGATGGCATTGTATCAACGTTTTTTCGAGGAGAGTGGTGAGGGGCTTGGTGAAAAAGGCGAGCCGGTTCCTCAGACCTGGATCGTTGGTAATGTCGACGACTGCGTTACGGAGCTGCTTGAGTTTATTAATAACTTTGGTATTACCGATATTGTGTCGATGGCCGTCCCACCAGGGATGAGGGCAGAGCAGATGGGGGATAGTCTCGAAATGCTGTTTACACAGGTGGTCCCTCGATTAAAGGCCGAATTAGCAAAAGCCGGGTAGGAGCAAGTTATGAAAAAACTATTGGTATCTATATTTTTGCTGGTTTGGTGCTTATTGCCAGTCCAAGCAGAGGTGAAAAGAACGCCTTCCGGAAAGCCTGATCTTTCAGGGTTTTATGACACGGGGAATTTGACCCCACTTCAACGTCCTGAGTTTCTTGGGGAAACAGAATACCTGTATACCTGGGTCGCTAATTTGATCAATTGGGCAGCCGAGTGGGCCTACGACTACGCGTTTGAAACTACCAGTGATCCTGACCGAGAGGCGCCGCCTGAGGGGGGTGACGGCAATAACACGGGGGGTGCTGGTGGAGTAGGTGGATACAACGCGTTTTACATCGACCCGGGTAATCACGTTTCTGAGGTCGATGGTAAAGTCCGGACGTCGATTATTTATGACCCGCCCAACGGAAGACAACCGGAGATGTCGGAAGAGTCTCGTCAGCGTATGTCCGTTCGCTATAAAAGTTTTAGACACGAAAATACTGGAACGGCGACGTGGTTAGATGAGGAAGGTGATGGGCCATTCGATGGTCCAGAAACGCTCGCCCCATCGGAACGTTGCCTGATTAGTTTTGGAACGACAGTCCCGACTATCCCAAGCCTTTATAACAACTATAAACGAATTATTCAGACCGAAGACCATGTGATGATTTTGCAAGAGATGGTGCACGATGCTCGCGTTATCAGGTTAAATTCCGAGCACTTGCCTGAAGAGGGTAGGAAATGGTTAGGCGATTCAGTTGGGCGCTGGGAAGGGATGTTTTGATTGTTGAGACCCGTAATTTTTTAAAGTTAATGGTCTTGTCGGCGCCGATGAAAATCTAAAAGTAGTTGAGCGATTTAGTCTCAATGATAACGGTGATCTGAATTATGATTTCACGGTGGAAGACGAAACCGTCTGGTCCGCGCCTTGGAGCGGTCGCTATACTTGGAAAGCGAGCGACAGCAAAGTCTACGAGTACGCGTGTCATGAAGGCAATTATGCGATGGGTAATATTCTAAGGGGGGCGCGTTTGCTCGAAAGTGAGTGGGAGTCACCGGCTAAAAGCCGTGAAGGTGCTGAATAAAAGGCGATAGCATCAGAAAATTTTGGGCGCCATTCGATTGTTAGTCAATGTGTAACGAGTTTGAGCTCACTGGATTAGCTCGTGGTGTTTTAGAATGGGTTAGTCGTTCGTAAAAAAATGGTCATTTAAGATTGGGGACAATAGATGCTGTTAAGATTTTGTAAGGCTCGATTATAATTTGCTTACACAGCTGATTAGCTAAGAGTTTTACGCATTTTTCAAAATAAAGTGAACGTATTCATGACAACCTTCAACAACTCCGTTAGGACCATCTAGATGGGCTGACATCATGGCTTCCCTTAGGATTAAAAAAAATTGCTCTGAAATGAATATGTAATTTTTGTAGCCGGCCTCTCTTGCTAGATCCCTATACATTGTTCTTATATTGGAGTAGTACTCTTTTTTTACACGTAGTACTCGCTCGTCGTTGTTAGCCAGTTCAATCACAGCGTTGGCGATCAAACAGCCTCTATAATTTTTAGATCTAAACCAAGTGTCTAGAACCTCAAAAGAATTCTGAAGTCTTTGCGCAGGCAAGAGATCTATTTTGTAGACTTCCGACCTATACCAGCTCACCCAGGCCCGAGACCGGGTTTCAAGATAATTTACCACGAGATCATCCTTAGACCCGAAATGCCCATAAAGCGTCATTTTTGCAACGCCGGCCTCAGCAATTATTCTGGAGATGCCAACATTATTAATCCCATATTTGTAAAAGAGATCAGAAGCGACATTCAATATATGGTCGTGAAGTGTCTCGGATTTGGCTCGTCCCAATTTTGTTACTGCCCGAACGATTAGATGTATTTTTAATCTAACATAGGTTAGATAGGTGTCCTAATAGTTATCGTCAGCACTTCCTAAAAAAATGTAACTAGAAGGGTTACAACGATTAGGGTGGGAGTGGAAGATGGCGACTTTCAATGGTTCTGGCCGGGGTGAAAACTCTGGTAGGGCTTTCTCTTCGCACTTGTTCTAACCAAAAGAGTCCGTCAAAGCTACCGGAGTTTCCCCGCGTGCCTATGATATCGAGATCTCCGTCTCCATCTATGTCCTGTGCTATGAACTCATCAAACATTCCGCGTACGCGACGCGATATATCGTGTCTAATCCACCGGTTGGTTGGACTCCCAGGATTTTCAAACCAAGCGAGTCTCCCGGTTGGGCTTGAAGCGTTGACATGATCTCCGTCTCTATCACGCGGTAATCCACTATATCCGCCGTTGAACAAATCCAAATCGCCATCCGAGTCAATATCTAGTAGTAATAATCCAGTTGACCTGTCAGGGGTAATGTCGCCGATCAAGTGAATTGTCCATGCTATATCCAAGGAAGACGGCTGCTCCAGCCAAACGTTTATTGACGTAGATTCTTGAAGGACAATGTCCAATCTGCCATCCTCGTTGAGGTCTGCGAATTCCATGTTCATCCCGGTAAGTCTTCTTGGGCCTCTTTGCCATGGATAATTTCTCCCGCTCACATCGACCGGTCGCTCCGTGAAGTTAAATTCTGTGTTTTCTAATTTCGGACTTTCGTACCAAAAAAGTCGGGCCTCATACCTGCTTCCTCCAACGAGATCCAGATCTCCATCCGAATCTAAGTCAATGGGTTTTGAGTTGATGGGGACCGGCATTTTTGTGACCACTATCTCTTTCCAGCTCGATGATTTCAGGGGATCGTCAATAATACGGAAGATCGATATGGGCTTGGGCGGGAAATTCGTGGGGATAGGAGAACCTTCTCCCATTTGTTCACCTTTGTTAGGTGCGATAACTTCCAGAGATCCATCGTTATCCAGATCTGCAGTATAGACTTTAATCCAGGAGCCATTGCCCTGGGTGACTGCCGGTATCACACTTGGCCAGTTGCATTTCGAGGATTCTTTCATGCCAGGATTCTGAAAATAAATGAGATGCTCCAGTTCCGCAGCAATTACAATATCCAGCAGACCATCTTTGTTAAGATCTGCAATACTGATATCTTCCGCAGCCCCGACTCGATCTCCTTCGCCGAGGGTACAGGACTCCCATGAGAGAGGATCGCCGGTACCAAAGGCTATTCGAACATGGCTAGAATCCTCATGAACTGAGACGATGTCCAGGTAGCTATCTCCGTTTAGGTCAGCAACTTTCAGACCATCCGCTCCTCTGAGAGCGATGCCACTAATTGCTTCATCATCAATTAAATGTTCTTTCCACGAGATGTATAACCCGTTCGAGGTTTTTCGACTTAGTGTTTTTGCTACGGAAAGGCCGGGCGTTTCTATTTTCTGTTCCTCTGCTAAAACGGTAGTCTGTGAAATGAGGTACGCACTTAGAATCGCAACACAAAGTGTAAGAATTGTACTAATGTTCATAGGGCTCCTAGTTGTTTCAATCTTTGTTGATCTACTTGGTATCTTTTTGCGGCAAAGTAGAAAGGTATTACCGAGAGACTGCCAATAAACACTGACAATAGTAAACCGGCGCTTAGGCTATAGGCATCCCCCATTAAACCAGTTACGAGAGGTCCAAGGCCGACGCCAAACACATTAAAACAAAATAGGGCGAATCCGACGCTGGTCGCTCTGATTTGCACCGGTGCAAGATCCTGAACCACAGTGAAAATAGGACCAAACATGGTCATTGAAATGGCCATAGTTAAAGCCAAGGGAGGGTAAAACAGCCAGGCTTGACTGTGTGGATCGGCATATAGGTAAATGCATCCTAGGGGCGCTACGAATAAAAAAGCGACGGCACAAAAGTAGAGGCGACCGCCTGGTCTTTGAGATTCGTAACGATCGCCAAGGTATCCCCCAACTAAACTACCGATGACTCCTCCTATAACGACCATCGCACCCATACGAGTGGTGGCTTGTTGTAAGCTAAACCCTCTCTCCGCCTGCATCCAAAGCACGAGGAAATTCATCGCGTTTTGGAAATAGACAGCAATGCAGCCGCCAAAAATTGCCATGGAAAAGGCCGGTACTTCTCGCAACGTTTTCCACAGAAGTTTGAGAGAGGTCCTAGTGTTTAGTTTTTCTTGATTTGGCTCCAGGACGGTGTTGCGTTCAACGGTTTGATGGCGTGTAGGGTCGCGTAACATAAGAGTCGGAATTACCAGAAATAGGCCAAGTATGCCGAGTGCGTAAAAGCATCCTCGCCATCCAATGATTGGTTCTAGTAGCGCCGTGACAAAGAGGCTTGCGGCGAAGCCAATGGGTGAAGCGGCGTAGTAAATACCCACAGCGCGCGATCTTTTATCGGGAGGAAGAGAGTCGCTTAACATCGACAAGGCGGCAGGTGTTAAGGTGGCTTCTCCAACACCAACGAGCATTCTTGCCGCGATCATATGGCCAAAACGTTGAGCGGCTCCGGAAATCGCCGTTAATGCGCTCCAGATTGTTAGCCCAATGGCGATCAGACGCGGCCGGTTCCATCTATCAGCTACCGTTCCCATTAAGACGCCCATAAAGGTATAGAAAACGATAAAGGCATACCCGTACAGAAGGCCAAATTCCACGTGTCCAATGTCCAGAGCTTGTTCTATTTGATAGGCTAGGCTGGCTACTAACTGCCTATCAACGAAGTTGAGGATGTTGAGTGTGAGCAAAAAGTAAATCAGATAAGTAGAGGATTTCCCTTTGTTTGATTCCTCTTTCGCGTTCTTAGCATTCATTCTTCCACCGCACGATTTGTTGTATGTGTAGTGGTCAAGTTAATTTGGCCACAAGTTTAGCGTCAATCGCGAACTGCCACTCGGCTGCGTTAGGCGATAGACCACCGTTATGTTTATGCGGTC
>PBRP01000089.1 GCA_002726655.1 Gammaproteobacteria bacterium | reverse complement strand
TGACGCCAATTGAATATTTGAATAAATACAAAAGTCCAGATAACTCTAATTGGATGTGAGACTAAAAGAGGGATGTTTACACATATACCACGAACCGCGAGCGAGCGTGATTCAAGTTTGATCAGCTAAGTGCCTTGCTTGCGAAAAGCGTTCTCGGTCATCAGGACCGGCTTTAGGAATTGTCCGGTGAAGGAGTGCGTAGATTCGGCTACCTGCTCGGGTGTTCCACAGGCGATGATTTCACCTCCACCGTCACCCCCTTCCGGTCCGAGATCGACTACCCAGTCAGCAGTTTTGATGACATCCAGGTTATGTTCAATGACGATGATGGTATTACCGTGATCGCGCAATCTGTGAATAACCTCGAGCAGCTGCTCGATATCGTGAAAATGCAGCCCTGTGGTGGGTTCATCGAGGATATAGAGTGTTTTCCCCGTATCCCTTTTAGAGAGTTCTCGTGCCAGTTTTACTCGCTGGGCTTCGCCCCCGGAAAGGGTAGTTGCGCTCTGGCCAAGCTTGATATATCCAAGCCCAACATCCAGCAGTGTTTTCAGTCGGCGCTCGATCATTGGAACTGCCTCCAGAAATTCGTAAGACTCTTCAACTGTCATCTCAAGAACCTGGTGGATAGATTTACCCTTGTACTTTATTTCCAGTGTCTCCCGGTTGTATCGCTTGCCCTTACATTCATCGCAAGTCACGTAAACATCCGGCAGAAAGTGCATTTCAACCTTGATCAAGCCATCGCCCTGACATGCCTCACACCTGCCACCCTTGACGTTAAAGCTGAATCGGCCGGGCTTATAACCCCTGGATCTCGCTTCCTGAGTGCCGGAGAATAATTCCCTGAGCGGTGTAAATATGTTCGTGTAGGTTGCTGGATTTGATCGGGGCGTTCTGCCAATTGGGCTCTGATCGATATCTACGACTTTGTCCAGTTGATCCAGACCCTTAATATCCAGGTGGTTTGCAGCCTGGGGGTTGACAGCACCGTTTAGTTGGCGCGCAGCAATTGGGTAAATTGTATGGTTGATCAGAGTAGATTTACCGGAACCGGAGACGCCTGTAACGCAGGTCAAAAGGCCAAGCGGAATGGTTAGATCTATCATCTTGAGATTATTGCCGCTCGCTCCTATTAGTTGCAGAACCTTACCTTGATCGTAAGGTGTTCGCTGCAAGGGGATTTCAATTCGTCTTTTACCAGACAGGAACTGACCAGTAACTGATCTGTCACTTTCGAGAATTTTCTCCAGGTTTCCATGGGCGACTACTTCACCCCCATATACGCCGGCGCCGGGCCCCATGTCTATAATGTGATCGGCTGCATAGATGGCTTCACTATCGTGCTCAACCACTATGACAGTATTACCCAGGTCACGCAGCCTGGTTAGTGTATTCAGCAGGCGTTTGTTGTCCCGCTGGTGTAAACCAATGGAAGGTTCATCAAGAATGTACATAACCCCGACCAGCCCAGCACCTATCTGGCTTGCCAGCCTTATCCGCTGAGCTTCACCGCCGGACAACGTATTGGCACTTCGTGACAAGGTGAGATAGTTCAAACCTACATCCATGAGAAAGCCAAGTCGGGCACCGATTTCTTTGAGGATTTTCTCTGCGACTTCTGCTCTTTGCCCTGTCAGGGTCAGATTGGCGAGGTGTTCGATCGCATCAAAAATTGAACGGGTAGTAAACTCCGGCAGTGATACTCCATTGATGGTAACTGCCCTTGAATCTGCATTCAGTCTGGCACCATTGCAGGCTTTACAACTTTGTGTGGACAGAAATTTAGTAAGGTTGTCCCGTACCACTTGTGAGTCAGTATCTTTGTACCGTCGTTCCATGTTTGGTATAACGCCTTCAAAAGTGTGCGCCTTTGTATATCCGTCTCCACGGTCGTTGACATATTTGAACCGAATTTTTTCTGAGCCGCTACCCTGGAGAATAATATCCTGGACCTGTTCATCAAGTTCTCGGAAAGCTGTCGTCAGCTCAAAGCCGTAGTGCTCCGCAATACTATTTAGCATCTGGTAGTAGTAGATGCTTCGGCGATCCCATCCGTGGATGGCTCCTTCTGCCAGCGATAGGTCAGGATCGCTAATGATGTTTGCAGCATCAAATATCTGGTTGACCCCTAAACCATCACATGAAGGGCATGTGCCGGCAGGGTTATTGAAGGAAAAGAAACGGGGTTCCAGGTCCGAGATTGAATGCCCGCATTCGGGACACGCGAACTTCGCTGAGAACACAAGGTCTTCGCGTTCCGTATCATCCATGAAGGCAATCGTGGCGAGGCCGTCTGATACGCTGATAGCAGTTTCAAACGAATCTGCCAACCTTGTTTTGATGTCCTCCCTGATGCGAAACCTATCCACGACGACTGCTATAGAGTGCTTTTTGTTTTTGTCGAGGGTGGGCGCTTCATCCAACTCCGCTACAATACCGTCAATTTTGGCGCGGACAAAGCCGTGGGAGCGAAGCTCCTTAAACACATGCAGATGCTCTCCCTTGCGGTTCTTGATGATTGGAGCGAGGATCATTACACGTGTGGCGGCAGGAAGCGCCAGAACCTGGTCTACCATCTGGCTCACGGACTGCGCTTCCAGCTTGATGCCATGTTCTGGGCAGTGAGGTTCACCAACGCGAGCAAACAGCAATCTCAGGTAATCGTATATCTCGGTAATTGTGCCAACCGTTGATCTGGGATTGTGACTGGTAGATTTCTGCTCAATCGAGATAGCTGGTGAAAGGCCATCGATGTGTTCCACATCCGGCTTCTCCATCAGGGATAGAAACTGTCGGGCGTAGGCGGACAGAGACTCGACGTAACGCCGTTGGCCCTCTGCATAGAGTGTGTCGAAGGCCAGAGAGGACTTTCCTGAACCGGATAAGCCGGTGATAACCACTAACTTGTTTCTAGGGATATCGAGATCGAAATCCTTCAGGTTGTGAGTCTTTGCACCCCTTATTGAAATCAGGTTCATAGGGAAAGTGGCTCAATAAGAGTTGAGCTAGTTTGTCGCGAAAAGCGAAGTCTGATCCCAAATTTGTTCACGAAATTAGCCTTTCCCACTGTAAGAGACTCTTCAATTTGCTATCATCCGCGGCGTTGTGTCCAGCGACGATCTCCCAATAAGGCCTATGGCTATTATCCAGATGTCGACTGCAGGGGACCGCCTTTGCGGAGTCATTAAGAGGGCACAGATAGTATAAGTTTGGTCTCTCCATAGCAAAGTCAAACTCACATAAAGTGTCCGGGAAAATTTTTAGAGCCTCTCACTAGATTCGTATGAATAAACAGGAAGTCCATACAGCTGCGTCCATTGGTCTGTTATATCTGATTCGCATGCTTGGTCTATTCATGGTCCTGCCGGTGTTGCCTATCGCCGGTCGGGATCTTGGCTACGCAACCCCCGCGCTAATAGGCCTTGCACTGGGAGCATATGGCCTTTCCCAGGCGGTACTACAAATTCCGTTGGGTCTGATGTCGGACAAGTATGGTCGGAAAAATGTCATATTCGCAGGTCTTTCTCTTTTCATTGCAGGCAGCCTGGTGGCAGCATTCAGTGAATCGATTTACGGCGTCATCGTCGGTAGATTCCTTCAGGGTTGTGGTGCAATTTCCAGCAGCTTGTTAGCCCTGATGTCAGATTTAACAAGAATAGATCACCGCTCAAAAGCGATGGCGATAATCGGGATGTCCATAGGGGTATCGTTCGCTCTTGCTCTTGTGCTGGGGCCCCTGGTAAGCAGCTATTTTGGCCTGAAAGGGGTTTTTGTATTTGCTGCGCTTGCTGGTGTATGTGGTGTCCTGGTATTGCTCACAGTCATTCCTGTGCCGAAGGTAAAGACTCAAAACCTTGAATCCGTACTTCTTAGGGATCGACTGCCTTCGGTTTTGAGTGATCCAGGATTATTACGGATGGATGTAGGGATCTTCATGGTTCACTACCTCTTGATGTCTAGCTTTATAGTATTTCCTCTAATTCTTGAAGCAACTGGGGTCATCCCATCAGAAAAGCACCATTTGTACTACTTGGGCATGCTGCTGGCATCGTTTGTTCTTATGGGCCCCTTCATGTGGCTGTCGGACAAGAGCCGGTATGCCAACACAATGCTTTTGCTGGCAATTGCAGCTTTTGTGTCTTCTCTTGTTTTTCTGGCTGGGTCAGAAACCTACTATTTTGTTCTGGCGTCAATGACCCTGTTCTTTATGGCATTTAATCTGCTGGAAGTATTGCTGCCTGCAAGGGTAAGTAAAATGGCAGCTGCGGGTTCGCGCGGTACTGCCATGGGAGTCTATTCCAGCTCCCAGTTTGCCGGGATATTTGCCGGGGGAACTGTAGGAGGGCTGATACTTTCTCATACGGATATTTCCACCCTGCTGTACACCAATGCGACACTTAGTTTGTTATGGTTAACCTTGTCAGTGAGGTTGCCAGAACTGGGTGATATCACCAGCAGAACCTACAGCTATGATGAGGGCAGCGTATTATCTGCCAATCAAATACTGGAACGGTTATCATCTATCCGTGGTGTAGTTGACGTGGTAATTATCGAAGAAGAGAGGATTGCTTATCTGAAAGTTGATAACGGTGCATTCGATGATGGTGAATTGGCTTTAATTGGCAATTAGCAAAAGAATTGGGACCTAGTTGAGGTAGGAGAAGAATATGGCGAGAGGTATAAATAAGGTTATTTTGGTGGGCAATCTGGGCAATGATCCGGAAACAAGGTATATGCCCGATGGAAATGCGGTTACAAATGTTTCGATTGCCACGTCTAAATCATGGAAAGACAGAAACAGTGGTGAACAGCGAGAGAAAACCGAGTGGCATAGGGTTGTCTTTTTCCGCAGATTGGGAGAGATTGCCGCCGAGTATCTCAAGAAAGGATCGAAGGTTTATGTGGAGGGAGAACTTCAGACCCGTCAATGGGAGAAAGATGGGCAGAAACACTACACAACAGAAATTATCGGAAATGAAATGCAGATGCTTGATAGCCGCGGTGGTGGGGGCGGCATGCCATCAAGTTCGAGTGGAGGTCCAGGTGGCGGTGCCGGACCTGATTTAGAACCGCCTCCAGCAGACGATTTTGATGATGATATCCCTTTCTGAGAATTACCTAAGACTACTTCTGTAAAGTTATCTAACTAAGCCTCTGTTATCAGGGGCGATGAGGGAATCTTATGGCCAGATCAAGGCCAGCCCGCTCGATATCAAAAGCTGGACTGGAGCTAGTGAAATACGATGCCAGTTTCGGTTTGCAGGGCTACAAGTACCAGTAGTAGCCCGCCGAGCAAAATTCGATAGATAACAAAAGGCAGGAATCCGATTCTGGCTATGACATTAAGGAATAGCCTGATACATAAATAGGCGCTAATCATTGCCACAACTGCGCCGGTCAATAAAGTGAACCAGTCTATCGGCGTCGTTGATAAGACAAGGTCAGCGAACTTCAAGCTTGACGCAGCGGCGATTGTTGGAATTGAGATCAGGAATGAAATCCGTGAAGCCTCTTCCCGTGTAAATCCTGTCAGCAAGGCTGCGGTCATGGTAATACCAGACCTTGACGTACCCGGAATTAGTGCGAGGCATTGGCTGGCGCCAATCAGGAGCGCTTTTTTCCAATCCAGGTCGGCGTCCCTGGGGTTGTGTCTGCCGAGGCGGTCGGCAGCTAACAGCAAGATAGCGAATACAATTGTTGTGATGATAATTGTATTGACCGATCGGAGGTGTTGCTCTATGTCGAAACGAAACAGGAAGCCGATCGGCAGAATCGGCAGGCTAGCGATAATAAGATTGGTGGAAAAACTGCTGTCTTTGGTCTTCTGCCCCGAGGCTATTCGCTCAATGAGTGCACTGGAGAGCCTCAGGATATCCTGCCGGAAGTACCAGATTACAGCGAGAAGGGAACCGAAATGAACCGCGACATCGAATGCGAGTCCCTGGTCCTGCCAACCCAGAACAACCGCTGGTAGAATCAGGTGTGCCGAGCTGGAGACGGGCAAAAATTCAGTAATTCCCTGAATGAGAGCCAGGGAAAATGCTTGCAGGAGGTCCAATATTTTTGTCTTCTATGGTGGCTTCAATAAGCCAGAGTCCGTCAAGTTTAGTTCAATGCGATTATCAATGCTCGTCGGGCGTTAACTTTGGAAGGCTTGAAATGCAATTGTAGCCCTGCCGGTCACATCGTAGAATTGGGGTCGGCATCATCTGAATCAACTATCGAGCCGACCGGCAATCCGGCGTCTGCCCTTTATGGCTGATCCTTATGGCAATCAGGAATCTGTAATCAACAGTCAAACTT
The DNA here is from genome assembly GCA_002726655.1 of Gammaproteobacteria bacterium. Taxonomy (GTDB): domain Bacteria; phylum Pseudomonadota; class Gammaproteobacteria; order Pseudomonadales; family Azotimanducaceae. The sequence continues at coordinate 14,699 of PBRP01000089.1, read as the reverse complement.
CTCGAATTCGGCGCGGGAATTAGCGATGGCTAAAATACCATTGTTTCCACTTCCCCTGGTACTTTTGCCAGGAGGAACATTGGATCTGCAGATATTTGAAGCCCGCTACCTGGATTTGGTGAAAAGTACGCTGCAACACGACTCGGGGTTCGGAATCATCATGATTGAGGAGGGTGAGCAGGTACTTCTCCATAAGGATCAGTCACTACCTGCAATATCACACTGCGGCACCTACGTTAAGATTATCGATTTTGATCAGATGCCCAATGGCATGTTGTCAATTGTTGTTGAAGGCCAGGGGAAATTCGTGATCCGAGATCAGTACGAAGAAGCGAACCGCCTGATGATGGCTGACGTCGAATTCCTGGAGATGGAAGAACAGATACCAATACCCGAACAGTATGAACACCTGGCGGGATTACTCGATACCCTGATGCAACATGAAGCGGTGAGAAAATATGCCCATGAAATCGATTTCAGTGAGGCTCGTGAAGTCGGCTCAAGGTTAACTGAACTGCTTCCCTGCCCTAATCGTAATAAACAACATTTACTTGAGATTAAAGACCCGGTTACACGTCTGAAAGAAATCAGCAAACTAGTAGAACGTATGGGGGAGTTGAAATAGTCGGGCGAACATTTGTTGCCGGTCGCTTCATTACCGGGTATCTGACCTGTGGATCAAGTAATCCCTGCCTAGCTTCAAGCTTCTTTGTGTTAGTGGGTTGCGGGTACAATATTTCGCGTGCTCCTCGTCAACAAAACGCAGGAGGAGGTGGGGGTCTCTCTTTGGAGGAATGCCAATTCGCCGGCACTGGACAATAGAAGAGGGCACATGCCCTAGGTCCTCAAGTCTAAATTCCGATCGCCTGAGTTGCCGTTGATTCCATTCCGGAACTTTCAGGTTGAGTGATCTGCAGAGCAAAGTCTGCCCGCTACAGAGCCTCTCATGTGGCCTTTGCATCTGGCGACCCGGGTTCAGTTCTCGCATGATTTCGAGGTTGGCAGCGGGACTTTTCGTGTCGACATGGGGGAATCCTGATTTCACCAGAACGCCGTTACCTTTGCCTCTTGCTGAGAAGTTGAGTGAATCCCCACCACGCGCATAGTACATATAGATCGTGCCCGGCTTCATGAACATGGCCTTTCTTTTCTCTGTATAGCCAAGAGAAGAGTGACTCCCCTTCTCAGTGAGATAGTAGGCTTCGGTTTCGATAATACGTGCTGCCAGCCAGGTACTGCCTGCTTCAGCATGAACGATTCTTCGCCTCAGTATTTTGCCCAGGAGTGCTTTGGCAAGGTGGTCAGGCTCCTTGTCGAAGAAGCGATTGTCCAGCATTGGGGAATATCCTGTGCAAAGCGCTATAATTGGGAATCTAGCATACAACAGTCTTAGCGAATGAATATCAGGGAATATATGCTCAAGATGGGACAGGCTGCGAGGCTTGCGTCTGTTTCCATACGTCGAGCTGATACCAGCCAGAAGAATGCAGCCTTGACCGCTATCGGAGATCAGATACTAGGCCAACGTCAGCAATTGATGTTGGAAAATGAAAGAGATCTCGAGGCCGGGCGAGCCAGTGGGTTGAGTGATGCCATGCTTGACCGGTTGGCCTTTAGTGATGCTGGTTTTGACACCATGGTGGATGGCCTTGCCCAGGTGGTTCAGTTGCAGGATCCTGTTGGCGAAGTTAGTGATCTTGCTTACCGGCCGAATGGTTTGCAGGTAGGAAAAATGCGCACTCCAATTGGAGTGATAGGTATCATTTATGAATCAAGGCCAAATGTCACTATCGATGCCGCCAGCCTCTGTCTTAAATCAGGAAATGCAACGATATTGCGCGGTGGCTCCGAAGCGATTTATTCCAATCGGGCCTTATCTGAATGTATAACTAATGCGCTATTAGGGAGCGGCTTGCATGAAAGTGTGGTCCAACTCGTGCAGCACACTGATCGGGATGCGGTGGGGGAACTCGTGAAGCTTGATAAGTATGTGGATGTAATTGTCCCCCGGGGTGGTAAAGGATTGATTGAGAGGATCGGAAGGGAAGCAACGATACCAGTGATCAAGCACCTTGATGGCATCTGCCATGTTTTCGTTGATGATGATGCAGACCTTGAGAAAGCTGTAAAAATTGCAATAAATGCGAAGACCCAACGCTATGCGGTGTGCAACAGTATGGAAACCCTGTTGGTTGCAGCACCAATTGCATCGGACCTGCTGCCAGGGTTGGCGACACAGTATCAGGGTTTTGGTGTCGAACTGCGTGGCTGTGATGAAACCAGAAAGATTCTCGACGCGAGTCACAAGGTTGAAGTCGCGACGGATGAAGACTGGGGAACAGAGTATCTCGGGCCGGTGCTTTCGGTGAAGATTGTGGACGGAATCGATTCTGCTATCGAGCATATCAATGAGTATGGATCGAATCACACGGATACTATTGTGACGGAGAGCTACGCAAAGGGGCGAAGGTTTATCCAGGAGGTAGATTCAAGTTCGGTGATGATTAATGCATCTACACGATTTGCGGATGGTTTTGAATATGGGCTCGGAGCGGAGATAGGAATTTCCACTGATAAGCTTCACGCCAGGGGGCCGGTCGGTCTGGAAGGCCTTACCTCACAAAAGTATGTGGTTTTCGGGGATGGACAAATTCGTCAATGACAAATCCTGAAGCTGGATTGGCAGTTTTTGGTGGCACCTTTGACCCGATCCATTTTGGCCATCTGAAATCAGCATGCGCAGTGAGGGACTATCTTGGTGTGCCTTGTGTGAAACTCGTGCCTTCCTGTATTCCTCCACATCGTGAGAAGCCGTCATCAACCCCGGCGCACCGCCTCTCCATGTTGCAGATTGCAACCTGTGAAGATAAAAGGATGGCAGTGGATGACAGGGAAATCTCCAGGCGGGGTGTTTCCTATACTGCTGATACACTGGCGTCTTTTCGCTCTGAACTGGGCACTACCGTTCCCCTGTACTTCATTCTCGGCATTGACTCGTATGTCACAATCCACAAATGGCATCATTGGAAAGGTTTAACGGATATCGCACACCTGATTGTTCTTGATCGACCAGGTTATCTGGCAGAGGTATCCAGTGAAGTACAATTATGGTCGCAAAACAGATTGGTGGAAGATCCGAACGACATGAAGCATAGGGCTTTTGGCTGTATTTGCCTTGTAAGTTTAGTCCAGGTTGATGTATCAGCAACGGATTTGAGGAACAAGCTGAAGGCTGGTGTCAGGCCAACAGGGAAAATGCCGGAAAAGGTGATTGACTTTGCTTTGAAGCATGGTTTGTATGGTGAATAGAGATAATTGGGGAAATAGGTATAGATGCTGAATGTTGAGTTGAAGGAACTGGTTGTACGGGCGCTGGAAGAAGTAAAGGGCGAGGAAATTGTCTGTCTTGATATTAGTGAATTGACGGACATTGCAGATTTCATGATTGTTGCCAGCGGAAATTCCAGCAGGCATGTGAAGGCATTGGTAAACAGTGTTGTGGAGGAGGCTAAGCATGCCGGCACGAAACCGTTGGGAGTTGAAGGGCTGGAACAGAGTGAGTGGGCATTGATAGACCTGGCAGATGTGATTGTTCACGTCATGTTGCCAAAGGTCCGTGACTTCTACGACCTGGAAAGGTTGTGGAGCATGAAACCGGGCCAGACTGATGAGAATTTACCGTGAGCCAGGAATCCCCGGAACGAACCAGTGAGAACTTCCGGGTGTGAAGATAGAACTTTTGGCAGCGGGCACAAAACCTCCCGCCTGGATTAAGGAAGGCGTCGCCGAATACCGGAAAAGGATGCCGCGAGAATGCAGCCTTGAGATTAGAGAAATTCCAATTGCAAAGAGGTCCAGGAATGACTCAGTGGACAGGTTGAAGAGAGAAGAAGAGAAAGGAATTCGCAAACAGCTTATCAAGGGCGCAAGGCTGGTAGCCCTGGATCGTAAGGGAAGCATTTGGAGTACTTCAGACCTGGCCGATAGAATGAAACAGTGGATGAATGATTATGGCCATGTACAGTTGTTGATTGGTGGCCCTGATGGCTTATCAGAAAGCTGCCTGGATGATGCTGATGATACATGGTCGCTTTCGAGGCTTACTTTCCCCCATTTCCTGGCGAGAGTACTCGTTGCAGAACAGTTGTATCGCGCCTGGTCTATGCTGAACAACCATCCATATCACAAGTAGGTGAATCATGGTTGAGCCTTTAGCCTTAAAAGATCATACAGGTGAGAGCCGTATCTATTTTGAACGCGCCGTCTGGGGATTCGGCATACTAGTTTGCCTGACCCTGGTCCTCTGTGCCCGGCTATTCTATCTACAGGTTGTGCAGCATAGTGTTTATGCGACGCTATCTGACAAAAACCGAATCCAGGTCCAGTCGTTGCCCCCCATTCGCGGCCTAATATATGACAGAAATGGCGAGTTGATTGCAGATAACATTCCTTCTTATAACCTTACAGTTACTATCGAGCGGATTGATGATCTAGATGACACTCTGGCTAAGATTGGAGAACTCATTAGTTTGTCTGATTCACAGGTCAAAGGTTTTCGAAAGCGGTTGAAGCGACGGCAAAGGCCCTTTGAATCAGTCCCTCTTCGCTTCAAGCTTTCTCAGAAAGAGATTGCCAGGGTCAGCGTTAATCAATATGCGATGCCGGGCGTTGAGATAGAAGCTAAATTGGTTAGACATTATCCAAGCGGGGAACTGATGGCTCATGCCGTTGGCTCCGTGAGGCGTATCAATGAAAAGGATATGCGTCGATTGAATCGTGTTGCATATTCTGGCACAGACCATATCGGCAAGATTGGTATTGAACGATTCTATGAATCTGACCTGTTGGGCACGGTGGGTTATCAGAGGGTGGAAACCAATGCACGTGGCAAGGTGATGAAGGTGTTGGATTCGACGCTGCCAATTCCCGGGAAGAATTTGGTGCTGTACGTTGATTCCTCTCTGCAGCGCGCAGCAAGTGATGCATTAGGAGAACGACGTGGCGCTGTTGTCGCCATTGACCCGACAACAGGCGGTATTTTGGCATTGGTAAGTAAGCCCGGATATGACCCCAATCTTTTTGTTACAGGCATTGACTATGCCAGCTACGCCGGATTACGCGACTCGGTTGATGTCCCCTTTTTCAACCGGGCAATACATGGTCAATATGAACCTGGTTCCACTATCAAACCATTGCTTGGGTTGGCGGGTCTTGTGACGGGCATGACTAGTCCTGACTTCGCTATTGAGGACCCTGGTTGGTTCACGCTGCCCAATGATGAGCGTTTGTACCGTGATTGGAACTGGACCAAGAGCGGTCTGGGTGGCCATGGCCATGTCAACCTGCAGAGAGCGCTGTACAGGTCGTGCAATGTGTACTTTTATTCTCTCGCGGTAAAACTGGGTATTGACCGCATCTACGAGTATCTGAGACTTTTTGGTTTTGGGCTAAACACGGCGCTGGACCTGCCAGAGGCAAGCAAAGGCCTGTTGCCCTCCAGGGACTGGAAGAAAAGTGCCAGGGGTTTACCCTGGTACCCTGGAGACACGGTTAATATAGGGATCGGGCAGGGCGATATGTTGGTGACTCCATTGCAACTGGCAACAGCGGCAGCAGTCATTGCAAACAGGGGCAAGTGGGTTTCTCCCAGAATGCTAAGGGAGGGGAGCGAATTGATCAATCACACCAGCGTTTATGTGCCGCAGGATATTGAACTGGTGCCGGAGCATGTGTGGGACCTGATCATCTCATCCATGCAGATGGTAGTTCATCGCGGCAATAAAGGGTTTGGCGAAAATGGCACAGCCTGGGCCTACATTGGCCAGGATATCCCCTATAGCATGGCCGGAAAATCTGGGACTGCCCAGGTGGTTGGCATAAAGCAGGGAGAAGAATATGAGGAGGAAGAGATTCAAGAGCGATTGAGAAAACATGCGTGGTTTATGGCATTTGCACCGGTAGAAAAACCCAGGATTGCCATAGCCGTTTTACTGGAAAACGGGGGCGGGGGTAGTAAATTCGCGGCACCAGTCGCTCGCCAGGTGATTGATCACTATTTGTTGCCTCGTGATCAAAGGCTGGCGGTGTCGGAATGAATTGGACGTTCGACTCGGTGTCAATTGCCCATGAATGGAACCTCATCCAATGAGCCAGGATTTTGTACGCCGCCTGCCTGACTCGGGTTATGTCTATCGGCATAAGTCAGGGCTGGGAGAGAAGATTCATTTGGATTTCCCGCTGATTTTCCTGATGTTATGTATTTCCCTATATGGTTTGCTGATTCTTTTCAGTGCTGTTGAGCAGCAACCCGGACCGGTTCTCGCGCAGTCGATCAAGCTGGGAATCGCCACCGTCGTAATGGTTTTGATGGCGCAAATCTCACCAATTTTCTATCTGCGCCTGGCTCCCGCGTTATTTGTCATTGGCGTGATCCTATTGGGGCTAACTTACTTATTTGGTTATGAGGTGAATGGGTCGAAACGGTGGTTGCGAATTCCAGGAGTATTAAGCTTTCAGCCTTCAGAGTTAATGAAGCTCGTCGTGCCCATGATTCTGGCCTGGTATTTCCATGATCGTCATCTGCCACCACGGACAAAACACCTGGTGTGGGCAAGTATCATGATTACTATACCGGTGCTGATGATTGCAGGTCAGCCAGATCTTGGCACAGCCGTAATAATTGGTGCTTCCGGGTTGTTGGTATTGTTTCTGGCGGGAATCCCTTTGCGATTCATATTGGGAGCCATCGGAATGGGCCTGGCTGCTGCACCCGCCCTCTGGTTTGTGCTCAGGGATTATCAGCAGCAGAGGATCCTCACGCTGTTGAATCCTGAAAGTGATCCATTGGGAGCGGGTTGGAATATCATCCAGTCAAAAACAGCGATAGGGTCGGGCGGGCTGTTTGGCAAAGGTTTGTTTCAGGGGACCCAGTCACACCTCGATTTTTTGCCGGAGAGTCAGACGGACTTCATCATTGCCGTGCTGGCAGAGGAGTTGGGTCTGTTTGGAATCGTAATTTTGCTTATTTTGTACGTCCTGTTGATGGGACGCGGCGTTATCATATCCTTGCAAGCGCAGGATACTTTTGGCAGATTGTTATCTGGAACCATCACTTTCACGTTCTTTGTTTATGTATTTGTAAACATTGGCATGGTTAGTGGTGTGTTACCGGTTGTTGGGGTTCCCCTGCCAATGGTTAGTTATGGCGGAACTTCAGTGGTCACGTTGTTTGCCGGTTTCGGAATGATTATGTCGATTCACACTCATCGAAGATTAACCCTGTAGAGAAAAGCTGGATTTAGTATGCATGGAAGAATAACAACAGGTATCTGCCTTCTAACAACTTTGGTGATGTCTGTACCGGTGCTGCCGGAAACTATGGACTATTCGAGACGAGAAGAGGTTAGATCCTTTGCCAGAGAACTTGCGGAGTCTGATGGCTTCACGGCTGATGGGTTGCTGACTGTGTTTCGCCAGGCAAAATATAAGCAGACCATTATCGACGCCATATCAAGACCCGCTGAAAGAGTGCTGACCTGGAACGAGTACCAGGATATTTTCCTCACCAAGAACCGGATCTCCGCTGGACGAAAATTCATGATGGATAACAGGGAAGCTTTAACCGCGGCCTATGCCAAATACGGCGTCCCTCCAGTGATAGTAGCGGCGATAATTGGTGTTGAAACCATGTATGGTAAACACAAGGGCAATTACCGGGTGCTCGATGCACTGATGACGCTTGCCTTTGACTATCCTCCCAGATCCAGCTTTTTCAGGAAGGAATTGCGGGAATTTATACTTCTGGTCCGGGAAGAAAATCAACTGGTCACAGAGCTGCAGGGATCTTATGCTGGTGCCATGGGGTACGGTCAGTTTATTCCGAGTAGTTACAGGTATTATGCGATAGATTTTGACGGTGATGGTGTCCGTGACATCTGGAACAATCCAACAGATGCAATCGGTAGCGTTGCAAACTATTTTTCTGAACATGGCTGGCGAAAGGGAGAGACTGTTGTAGTAAATGCATTGCTAGACAAAATGGAGGATTCGTTGGTTGATTCACAATTCAACGTTTCGCTGAAGCCGAGCAGCACGGTGGGTGCGATGCGCGAGCTTGGTGTGAAACCCCTGATAGAGATCGATGAAACACTCGAAGTCAGCCCAATGAAGTTGGCGGGTAAGAATGGGGATGAATACTGGCTGGGCATGCATAACTTCTATGTCATTACTCGGTACAATCACAGCAAGCTCTATGCAATGGCTGTTTTTCAGCTTAGCGAGGCATTAAGAACTGCAGGCAAAGTTGCGAGTCACAGTTATCACTAAGACTTTTCTATCCGGTCCGATGAAAACCCAGGCAGCTATTTCTTTCATTCTATGCTTTGTAACTCTCCTGCTGGATTCGTGTTCATCTATACCGCGGAATGTGCCACCTTCATCGTCTGACGCTAATGCGTTGCCGGGTAACAAGAGTCCCTACATCGTCTTTGGCAAAACCTATGAGATCCTACCGGACAGTCTGGAATATCTGGAGATCGGTATAGCCTCATGGTATGGGAATAAATTTCACGGACGATTGACGGCTAATGGCGAGAAGTACGATATGTACCGATTGTCGGCAGCTCACAAAACGCTGCCACTCCCGACTGTCGTAAGGGTTACCAACCTAGATAATGGGAAGAGGGTGACACTTAGAGTAAATGATAGGGGTCCCTTTCACGCTGACCGGGTTATTGATTTGTCGTACCGGGCCGCGATCGAACTCGGGTTTGTTGATAAGGGTACGGCGCCGGTAGTGGTAGAAGCTGTTGATGCTCTGAACTATCCCGGGAGAGATTTAGGACCCCCAGAAGGATCTCAGCCAGTTGAAGGCTCTCAACCCGCTGAGGGCTCTTTATCCGCTGAGGGCTCTTTAGGCGCTGAGGGCTCTTTAGGCGCTGAGGGCTCTCAACGCGCTGAAGGCTCTTTATCCGCTGAGGGCTCTCAACCCGCTGAAGGCTCTTTATCCGCTGAGGGCTCTCAACCCGCTGAAGGCTCTCAACCCGCTGAGGGCTCTTTATCTGCTGAGGGCTCTTTATCCGCTGAAGGCTCTCAACCAGCTGAAGGCTTTCAACAGGCTGGGGGCTCTCTAGACGCTGAGGGCTCTTTATCCGCTGAAGGCTCTTTAGGCGCTGAGGGCTCTCGATTCCCGAAAAGCAAGCCGGCTAGCCCCCTGTATTTCCTTCAGGCGGGAGCATTTAGCCGCGTCGAGAGTGCGGAGTTGTTACTATCCAAGATTCGGGAACTGCTGTCGGTTTTTGATGCTGGTATTCAGGCACGGATATTACAGAGCGAACTCGACCTGGGGATCCTGCATAAGGTATGGATTGGACCGATCGGGACGCAAGCAGAGGAAGAAAAAATATCTGCACTGGTTAGAAAAATTACAGCCAGCGAAACCATAAAGATTGAGCTCTAGTAGCGCCGGAAAAATGGGCCGATTCGTGGCTGAACCGACAGGTGTGTAAAATATGAAGCAAAGAGGAATTTAGAACAATGTGTAGACTGCTTACCCTTTTCTTTATCCTGGCAATTCCTTGCACCCTGTTCGCTGCTCCGCCCATCATTCCTGCGCCACCACAACTCGCTGCCCAGGGGTATCTGCTCATTGATGCAGCAACAGGCACGGTGCTGGTTGAGCACAACAGTAAACAGAGACTGCCACCTGCGAGCCTGACAAAAATAATGACAAGTTTTGTAGCCGCCAGTGAGATTGAGAGAGGTACAGCCAGTCTGAAGGATAGTGTTAACGTAAGTGTCAAGGCATGGCGTATGGAAGGCTCTCGTATGTTTATACAGGAAAGTACCCGGGTTCTGGTGCAGGACCTGTTGCGTGGGATTGTTGTTCAGTCAGGCAATGATGCCAGCGTTGCTTTAGCCGAACATCTTGCGGGTAGCGAGGAAGCTTTTGTCAACATTATGAACCAACAGGCATCTCGGCTTGGAATGGTCGATACCAATTTTGCCAACAGCACCGGGCTACCGGATGAAAATCACTATACGACTGCTTCAGACCTTGCCCGACTGACCGTTGCATTAATCGAGAAGTATCCTGAACACTACAAACTCTATTCAGAGAAATATTTTACCTACAACAATATCAGGCAACCGAATCGAAATTCTCTCTTGTGGAGAGATAACACGGTAGATGGTGTCAAGACTGGCCATACGGACGCTGCTGGATATTGCCTCATCGCATCAGCGGTAAGAGACGGGATGAGGCTCGTCTCGGTAGTGATGGGAACCCAATCCGAGGAAGCACGATCGACGGAAAGCCAGAAGTTGATGACATATGGGTTTCGGTATTTTGAAACGGTATCTCTGTACAGCGGGAATGAGACACTAAAAAAAGTGCGTGTCTGGGGTGGTTCTCACAGCTCGATAAATGTTGGGCTTGTAAATGACGTTGTAGTGACCATTGGGAGAGGAGCGAGGGATAGTCTTGCTGCTCATATGGATATCACTAACGAAATTTATGCCCCCCTGTCAGAGGGACAAGAATTAGGCATCCTGAGTGTGAAGATGAATGAGGAAGTCCTGCTGAGTCCAAAACTTGTTGCACTCAATGCGGTGGAACAGGCTGGTTTCTTCAGTCGTGCGTGGGATGAGATCGAGCTATTCTTTTTAAAGCTGTTCGATGGCGACCCCCTCGAAATCTAGCTTTATGCGGGTGGAGATCAGATGTGAAGGAACCAAAGATTCAGTTTCCATGCGATTATCCCATCAAGGTGATCGGTGAATCGCGCCCTGATTTTCGGGATGAGGTTATAAGTATCGTACGTCGCTTTGACCCCACGATCGCTCTCGACAAACTCAAGGAAAAGCCGAGCAGCAAGGGCAAATACAGTTCGATAACGGTCATGTTGTGGGCAACCGGGGAACCCCAAGTGATGGAACTGTTTGAGGAACTGAAGAAATGTACCGGCGTTCGTCTCGTCTTGTGATCTCATCAGCATCTGGTTTGTCTGGATCATCTAGCCTGAAAATAAGGGAACTGGGTATCACTCGCTACGAGGATACGCTACGACTAATGCGCGAATTTACGGATGCGCGTGATTCTGAAACACCGGATGAATTCTGGCTGTTGCAGCATGAGAAGGTCTTTACACAGGGACAGGCAGGTAAAGATAAGCATGTACTTGACCCGGGGGATATTCCCATCGTGCGGTCAGACAGGGGTGGGCAGGTTACTTATCATGGTCCCGGGCAGTTGATTTGCTACCTGCTACTTGATATCAAGAGAAAGCAATTGGGTATCAGGAGTCTCGTCAGCGGAATAGAACAATCAGTAATACGCCTGTTGGCCAGCTATGAAGTCAAGGCCAGCACTAAAGAGGGTGCTCCCGGTGTTTATGTAGGAGGAGCAAAGGTTGCAGCGCTGGGCCTAAGGGTGCGCAGAGCGCGGTCATATCACGGGCTCAGTTTGAATGTTGCTATGGACCTTGAGCCCTTTAAGAGGATCAACCCATGTGGGTATGAAGGGCTGGCGGTGACTGATTTGACTAGCCTTGGGGTTGATGAGGATATTTCAGCCGTGTCCACAGGGCTCGTGGAACAACTGGCCGATTATTTCGGGTATGATTCCATCACTAGACATGGCGACTGACGGACTGACTTCAGTGGGGAATGGAAAGAAAAATAGACTCATCCAGGGTGAAAAATTAAGAGGCGCAGAGAAACTTAAGCGTATTCCTGTGAAAGTTGTACCGACCGGGGAGCTGCCGCGAAAACCGGACTGGATAAGGGTGCGTGTGCGAAGTACGCCTGAGCTGACCAGAATAAAGGGGATTCTCCGCGAGCGAAAACTTGCTTCTGTCTGTGAAGAGGCTACCTGTCCAAATTTGTCTGAATGTTTCTCAGGCGGCACGGCCACCTTCATGATTATGGGTGAAATCTGCACCCGGCGTTGTCCGTTTTGTGATGTAGCCCACGGGAAGCCGTATCCCCCGGCTAAAGATGAGCCGAAACAACTGGCTGAAGCAATCGCCGAAATGCAACTCAAGTATGTGGTCATTACTTCGGTTACACGCGACGATCTGAAGGATAGTGGAGCTGAACATTTTGCAGCATGTATTCGGGAAATAAGACAAACGAATCCAGGTATTCGCCTCGAAATACTGGTCCCGGACTTTCGCGGAAGAATGGATATCGCACTTGAGATCTTGCGACAAACCCCGCCTGACATTTTTAATCACAATCTCGAAACAACACCAGGGCTGTATAAAAAGGCACGACCAGGAGCGGACTATAGCTGGTCGCTTCGTCTGCTACAGCGCTACAAGGAAGTCGCGCCTGATATTGTCACGAAATCCGGGTTGATGGTAGGACTAGGGGAGACTATAGATGAAGTTAAACAGGTGATGGGCGATTTGCTCGAACACAGTGTTGATATGCTGACCCTGGGTCAGTACCTGCAACCCAGCAGGGACCATCTGAGGGTGGAGCGCTTTGTTCATCCCAATGAGTTTCGTGAACTGGGGGAGTTAGCGAAGGCAATGGGCTTCAAGCATGTTGCCAGTGGTCCGTTAGTGCGTTCTTCCTATCACGCTGACCTGCAGGCCAGAGGGGACTTTTAGAACAGGTACTGGCAGCCCCACACCCTCAATCATTAGTGATGTTTACAATGGTCTTGAGTTGAACACCGGATTAAATAGTCCGGCATCTAATCTTCTGTGGCATTGGCCATCCATGGCCAGGTCCCGCGTCCATCCATGGCGCTAGCCACGTCAGATCAGATACCGGACTATTCAATCCTAATGCTGAAGCCATCGAATTATCGTGAGATCAAGGTTAGTCTGAACAGGTAGAACAGTTCGGATTTTTCGATAGTTTCAATTTGCGCCAATCCATTGATTTTGCATCAAACACGAGCAGGTGACCCGCCAGTGACCGGCCGAAGCCGGCGAGAAGTTTGATGGCTTCGAGCGCCTGGATTGTTCCAATCACGCCCACTACTGGGGCTGCGACACCGTTCTCTGAGCAGCTCAAGGCAAGATCTTCGCTGCCCTGATACAGGCAACGATAACAGGGTGAATTGGGGGTTGCTGGGTCATAGACAAGGATCTGCCCCTCGAGGCGAATAGCAGCGCCGGAAACCAGGGGTGTTTTATTTACCACGCACAGTTCATTGATTTCAAAGCGAATCGTGAAATTGTCCGTGCAGTCCAGGACCAGGTCCGCCGCACTGATTTCTGCAGACAGTGCCTCCGTGTCCAGTCGTTGATCGATGCATGTCACTTTGATGTTCGGATTCAGGGCGGATATTGTCTGAGCTGCTGATGATACTTTAGATTTTCCGATACCATCAGTGGTGTGGGCGATCTGGCGCTGCAGGTTACTGAGGTCTACCACATCAAAATCAGCCAAGACAAGATGACCCACACCAGCGGCAGCCAGATACATTGCGACCGGGCAACCCAGTCCGCCCAGTCCAACGATCAGAGCTCTCGCGCCAAGCAGTTTTTCCTGTCCCTCAACTTCAATTTCGGGGAGCATGATCTGTCGGCTGTAACGCAGCAGTTCTTCATCGTTCATGGGAGGACCTGTATACCCTTCCTGGCCAGTACTGCCCTGGGGTGGCCCTGCAGGTCTGCTAGAGGCAATGCATCAAAGTCCGAGTCTTTTAACCTGTTACAGACCTGTTGCTGCTGATCGTGACCATGTTCCAGCAGCACATGACCCCCGGGCTTTAGCAGGTGGCGTGCTTCCTGAATTACCAGGTAAAGGTCAGCTAGCCCATTGTCGTCAGAAACCAGGGCAACCTGTGGCTCACAGCCAAGATGGTCTAGATATGGATCATTTTCTGCGATATAGGGGGGATTACAAACCAGCAGATCGAAGCAGTTGTCGCGCAGTGCGTTACCCCAAAAACCCTGCATCCAGCTCAGCTTGGGGAAACTGCTGCCGTTCCCCTTTGCAACCTCGAGCGCACCCTGGCTAATGTCCACTCCCACTATCTGCCAATTAGGCCGCTCACTTGCGAGCGCGACGGCGATGGCACCGGAACCGGTGCCAAGATCTACCACCAGGCGAGGCGTGTCATCGAATTTGTTAAGCAGCGTTTCTACAAGGAGCTCTGTCTCCGGTCTCGGTACCAGAGTATCTCTTGTAACAGCTAATTGTGAATTCCAGAATTCCTTACGGCCAAGGATATAAGCGACAGGTTCTCTCTGCTTCCTGCGCAATATCAAATTTCTAAATTCATCGGCCTGTTTCTCACAGATCTTTCTGTCACTGTTTGCGATCAACCACTCTCGAGTCTGCCCCAGGGCGAAGGCCAGAATTAGCTGACAATCCAGAGAAGGGGAGCCAGACCCTTCGAGTGCAAGGTTGGCTTCCTGTAACAGGGAGCCTACTTGCTGATGCTCATGCGCCATTTTCGGAATCCAGGCCAAGTGATCGCAGTTGGTCTGCGTGATGTTCAGATATTAGCTGGTCGATGATGGGTTCGAGGTCCCCGGTCATTGTCTGTGCCAGGCGATGTAGAGTGATATTGATTCGATGGTCCGTTACTCTACCATCTGGAAAATTGTAGGTGCGGATCTTCTCGGAACGGTCTCCACTACCCACAAGGTTACGGCGGGTTTCTGCCTTCTCGCTTGCCTGCTGTTGCTGAGCCTGATCCAGCAATTTTGCCTGCAGCAGGCTCATGGCCCTTGCCT
>PBRP01000150.1 GCA_002726655.1 Gammaproteobacteria bacterium | reverse complement strand
ATTACCAACCGCTGATGGCTCTTACACCAGGGAGCCGGGTGTTGTGCTTGCCGTGTTTGTAGCGGACTGCCTGCCAATCATACTGGCCAGCGAATCAGGAGACGAAATAGCTGTTTTACATGCGGGCTGGCGCGGGCTGGCCAGTGGCATTGTTGCGCAGGGAGCGGCAAGGTTTTCGAGCCCGGCGACCTATGCATGGGTGGGGCCGGGCATTGGTCCATGTCACTACGAGGTGGGATCAGATGTCAGGCGGCAGTTTGCAGATTATGACAATGCTTTTTCAGCTGGTAGAGATGAGGATCACTGGATGTTGGATATCAAGCAAATAGCGCTGGCAGAACTGCAGAGTCAGGGTATCAGGGATATCAGCGTTGGTGATCGTTGTACCTATTGTGATCCGGGTCGATACTATTCCGCGCGCAGGGATGCTGAGTGTGGGCGCATGGCTGCCCTGGTGTGGATAGGTTAGTCACGGTTTAGCTGGATAGCAGCAGGAAAAATATGTCTAATCCTGAAATCGCTCGTCTGAAATAGCCTGTCTAAAATTGCTCGTCTTCAATAGAAGCCAAGCGAGCGGAGGGTTAACTGGAGCAGTTCGCACGTATCAGGGCACGGGATTCAGACTTCTTGGCATCCATCTCTTCCGGGGACAAGAAGCGCTCGTTGCCATCGTCTCCCTTTATTTTGATTCGTCCAAATGTTTCAAGTCTGGTCAGGTTCTTCTTGCCGACGTCACAATTGAATCGCTTTTCTTCTGCCAGTTGTGCCTGAAACTTGGCTCGTTCATCAGCGATTAGCGCGTCCGGGTCAACCTCGCTGTTTTCCTCCCCAGAAGAAGTATCCGCTGCTGGTTCTACCTCCTGCTCAGAGAAGGTGTCCCTTTTTCTTTGTCCGAAGCGATAGGATTTGGTGACGAAGCGTGCATCGAATTCGGGGGGCTTCTTGGCGGCATAGTTGGTAACACCGTTTTCATCAACCCAGGTGTAGTAGTCAGGTTCCGCCATTGCTGACGTCACCAAAAAACCGAAGGCAAGGGGTAAAATTCTTTTCAGGAACATTAACTTTCTCTCGTAACCCAATAATGGGTGAGGGATTTTGTGATTTTACTCAAACGGAAGTAAATTTTCGACTAGAAATTCCATTTTACGGTCAGGATTGCTGAAAACGCGATTTGACTAGACCCTGAGGATGTTTGAGAATGCCCGCCCGGTCTGTCAGTGAAGTAGATTTCATTGGCTTTAGAATAATTCAGAAATTTCAGGTGAATAAAGTGGAAATGCTATCGGGAGGGGACATTCTCATCCGCTCTCTGCAGGAAGAAGGCGTTGAGCATATCTTCGGATATCCAGGCGGTGCTGTGCTGCACATTTATGATGCACTGTTCAAGCAGAACAGGATTCAGCACATACTGACAAGGCATGAGCAGGGCGCAACTCACATGGCGGATGGTTATGCACGCTCTACGGGTCGACCTGGCGTTGTTTTTGTCACCTCCGGTCCTGGTGCGACCAACGCCATTACCGGGATAGCGACCGCTTATATGGATTCGATACCCATGGTCATAGTTTCCGGGCAGGCTCACACTCACCTTATTGGCACTGATTCCTTCCAGGAAACGGACATGGTCGGTATTTCCCGCCCAGTGGTGAAACATAGTTTCCTGCTCAAGAATGCAGAAGAGATTCCAGAGGCCATAAAGAAGGCATTCTATATCGCCACTACGGGTAGAAAGGGGCCTGTAGTGGTGGACATTCCCAAGGATGTAACCAACCCGACGGATCTTTTCCCTTTTGAGTATCCAGAGACTGTCTCGATGCGTTCTTATAATCCAGCGAGCAAAGGACACTCGGGTCAGATAAAGAAGGCTGTCGCCATGCTGTTGGAGGCGGAGCGACCCATGATTTATTCGGGCGGCGGTGTTGTTCAGGGTAACGGGTCCGAGGATCTGACCAGTTTGACCAGGACACTCGGCTTTCCTATTACCAATACGTTAATGGGGTTGGGAGCCTACCCTGCGACCGATAAGCAGTTTCTTGGCATGTTAGGTATGCACGGCACTTTTGAAGCAAACAACGCGATGCATCATTGCGACATTTTGCTCGCCATTGGCGCGCGTTTTGATGATCGCGTAACGAACGCGGTCTCAAAATTCTGTCCCTATGCAAAAATTATTCATGTGGACATAGATCCTGCATCTATTTCAAAAAATGTGGTCGCCGATGTGCCTATTGTCGGACCGGTAGAGGTCGTACTCAAGGAATTGTGTCGACTCGCTGAAGCAGGTGTGGCTAAGCGAAGCGAAAAACAGACTGCGATGTTGTCAGAATGGTGGGATCAAATTGAAGGCTGGAGGCGCCAGGATTGCCTGAAGATTGATGTCGACGAAGGCAGCAAGGTGATCAAGCCTCAACAGGTGATAGAGGCTGTTTATAAGGCGACCAAAGGTGAAGCCTACATTGCTTCTGACGTTGGACAACATCAGATGTTTGCTGCCCTTTATTATCCCTTCGATCAGCCACGGCGGTGGATCAACTCCGGCGGTCTTGGCACGATGGGCTTTGGCCTGCCAGCGGCAATGGGCGTACAGACAGCGTTTCCGGATGAAACGGTTGTCTGCATTACCGGTGACGGTAGTATTCAGATGAATATCCAGGAGCTTTCCACCTGTGCCCAATATGGGTTGCCGATAAAAATCATCTGCATCAACAACCGGTCACTGGGTATGGTCAGGCAATGGCAGGACATGCAGTACGAGGGCAGGCACTCCAACAGCGACCTCGATTCTTCACCCAACTTTGCTAAACTGGTTGAGTCATATGGTCATGTCGGGTTTTCCGTTACTAGTATCGATGACTTGGATGTGGTTCTCGAGGAAACATTTTCCCTGAAGAACAAGTTGGTATTTGTTGACATAGCTGTTGATTCGAATGAACACACATATCCGATGTTCGTATCGCCCAATGGGTCCATGCGTGATATGTGGATAAAGAAGGGGGTACGTACCTGATGCGCAGAAGAATCATATCGGTTTTACTGGAAAACGAAGCAGGCGCTTTGTCTCGCGTCGTGGGGCTGTTTGCCCAGCGTAACTACAATATTGAGACGCTTAACGTCGCACCCACTGATGATGAAACCCTGTCACGATTGACTTTGACGACCCTTGCTACCGACGAGCAGGTAGAGCAAATCACCAAGCAGTTGAACAAGCTGATAGAAGTGGTAAAACTCGCTAATCTTACCGACGGTGATCATCTTGAGCGTGAACTGATGCTGATCAAGTTGAAAGCAACTGGCCCACAGAGGGATGAGATAAAACGCACATCTGACATTTTCCGGGCCCAGGTAGTTGATGTGACGCAAAACGCCTATACGATTCAGTTGACCGGCACGAGTGGCAAACTTGATGCCTTCCTACGGGCAATGTCAGATTCGACCGTGCTTGAAATGGTGCGCTCCGGTGTATCTGGGCTGTCCCGTGGCGAAAAGGTACTCAGTATCTAGCCCAAAGAGATTCATGGGAAAATCAAATTCGCGTTATAATTCCACCAAATAGCTCGCCGGCAGGAAACGCTCGTGGAAGAACCCAGTAGATCAATTGATGCGGACGCCAGTGTTACGCCCCTGAACGAAAGGAAAGGTCTTGCGCGGGGCGTTTACCTGTTGCCAAATCTGATTACCACAGGCGCGCTGTTCTCAGGGTTTTACGCCATTATTGCTGCAATGACCGGGTCGCTCGAGAATGCAGCCATTGCCATCGTCATAGCCGGGTTTCTCGATACCCTTGATGGTCGAATCGCAAGGATGACCAATACCCAGAGTGAGTTTGGCGTTCAATATGATTCTCTTTCTGATCTGGTGGCATTTGGAGTTGCTCCAGCCGTGCTGATGTTCAGTTGGGTGCTATCGGACCTTGGGAAGATCGGCTGGATGATCGCCTTCCTCTATATGGCATGTGCTGCGCTCAGGCTAGCAAGGTTCAATACTGCGCCAAGTACCATCGTTTTCTTTGGCCTTGCCAGCCCCATGGCAGCGGGCACGCTGGCAGCATTTGTTTGGATCTGGGTAGATAATTTTGATCCTGTCGTCAGTATCCAGTTCAGTATCTTCCTTGCGGCTATTGTCACTGTAATGGCGGTGCTGATGGTGAGCAATATCCAGTACTACAGTCCTAAGAATATCAATCTCAAGGGGCGTGTGCCTTTCATATATACGCTGGGTATTGTCCTGCTTTTTGTAGTAATCGCCATTTACCCGCCCGGTGTACTGCTTTGCCTCGGAGTTATTTATGGTTGCTCGGGTCCGATTCAGGCATTGCTGCGAAGGGGAAGGTCGCGGTCCATAGAAAAAGGCTCGAGTGAATCAGAAATACCCCAATAGTTGATGCAATAAGTCTGTTTGTTCTGGATTTATGGAGATCATAAATGCGCGGAATTAAGCGATGGAGTGACATACCTTCATCTGAAATCACCAGTGAAGATATTTTCTGGAGCCGCAGGAAATTTGTCCAGGCTGCAGGAATAGTTTCGGCGACATCACTGGTTCCTCCGGTCATCGGTGATGAAACAAACGAGATTCTACGCTACCAGGGTGAGGTTTCCTTTTCACAAGTCCCGCCCCTCTGGTTGACTCAGAAAATTGGCGTGGCCAGGCCGAGTGAATTCTCTACAAAGGAAGCGGTCACTCCCTATAATCACATTACTCAGCACAACAATTTTTATGAGTTTGGCTCGGATAAAGATGATCCTGCTGAAAAAGCCGTGAATTTCAATTCAGATCCATGGAGTGTGGAGGTTTCTGGTGAAGCGGAGGTTAGAGGCAGGATAGCCCTTGAGGATATTCTAAAGAACCATGATCTGGAAGAGCGCATCTACCGGTTGCGTTGTGTGGAGGCCTGGTCGATGGTCGTACCCTGGATAGGATTTCCTCTGGCTGATTTAGTCAAACGTCTCAAACCGACATCCAATGCCAGATATGTACGCTTTGAAACATTGTATGACCCAAAACAGATGCCGGGTCAGCGGTCGATGTTCACCTCCATTGACTACCCGTACGTCGAAGGGTTGAGGATTGATGAGGCGGTAAATGAATTGGCGTTTGTCGCGGTTGGTGTTTATGGGAGGAGCCTGCCGCCGCAAAATGGTGGGCCGCTGAGGCTGGTTGTTCCCTGGAAATACGGGTTTAAGAGCATTAAATCGATTGCCAGGATTTCATTTACCAGTAAGAGGCCAAAAACCACGTGGGAAAAGGCAAACTCGCGAGAGTACGGTTTTTATGCGAACGTGAACCCACTGGTTGATCATCCTCGCTGGAGTCAGGCGACCGAACGGCGGCTGCCGGGGTCGTTATTTGCGCCCAAAAGGACCGAAACTATCGCCTTCAACGGTTATGGCCCGCAAGTCGCCCACCTGTATGCAGATATGGACCTGAAACGGTATTACTAGGGAATTTCTCATCCTCTACTCAATATCTCTGCTTAATCTGAAGCCTGCGATTGCCGGGAACGATTTGGGATAAATGGCCTACGTCCGCGGCAAGGGTTTCCTGATGCTCAAGCGCTGGCTAAAACCCTTAACGTTTGTCCTCAGCCTCGCCCCGCTTTCCTGGTGCCTGTATCAGGTATTTCTGCTTTCTCAGGGGCAACCGCACCTGCTTGGTGCAGACCCAGGCAAATCGATTGTCGATTTTAATGGCCAGTGGGCTTTACGATTCCTGATTTTGACCCTGATGGTAACGCCCATCAAACAACTGTTCTCGCTTCCTCTGGTCGCGCAAGTAAGGCGTATGCTGGGGTTATTTGCCTTTTTCTATGCCACGATACATCTTGCGTCCTATGTTGTGTTCCTGCTTGAACTGCGGTTTAGCGATATCCTGGCGGATGTGATCAAACGTCCCTATATAACTGTTGGTATATCGGCCTTCTCGATGTTGACTCTCATGGCTGTCACATCTAACCGATGGATGATCAGTCGGCTCGGGGCCTGGTGGAAGAGGCTGCATAAACTAATTTATGTGATCTCTGTGCTGGTGATCGTGCACCTCACCTGGCTGACAAAAAGTGAATACCAGGAGGCGTTTTTATATGGGCTGGTTATAGCTGTCTTGCTCGTGATTCGTGTAGCTCGTTTGGGCTGGATCACTCGAAGGAATACTGTCGACGGGAAATAAAAAGTGGCCGGACTTACTATTCGTAAGTTCTCGTAGATATCGTGATTCAAGCCGTATAGAATGCGCCGCCTTGCCTGCTGGTTATGAACCATGCTGCAGACCTCGAAAATTCTTGAAAACCAACTATTATGCGGCTTTCAAGGATATCTGGAAATTGGCAATTTCTTTTCCAGGGGGCTTGTAAAAGGGCGCGTAGGGCGTATAATGCGCTCCCTTGATTGAAGAGGTCAAGTCGGATCACCAGCCGTGATTCGAAGGCATCTGCCCCATATAGGGCAGGCCAACCAGAATTACCATTTCCACATATTCCTCGCTGAATAGATTTTGACTCAGCGTGGGGTTTTTTGCGCGAAATGATCTGGATAATGTTCTTTAACAATTTGGAAACAAACAATAGGTGTGGGTACTTGTCAGTTGAATGCGTTAAATATTCAACGACAAATACCAACAATTTATTGAGTTTGGTCACGGTTCGCCGTAGGTGAACGTGGCCAGCGGAAGACACTTCGTAAGTGGCTTGCCAATGGCAAACACGGACAGCCGCAAGGCAAGAAGCGTCGGAAGCTTACTTACTTACAATTAACGGTAATTTGCGTTGAGCCAGAATGTGGCTTGCCCTTTGGGCAAACACATTCAGCGACAGGTTTTTCAGCTTTGCTGACTCTTGTTTACAAGAAGACCGAGAGCTGAGTGGGATCTTCGGATCAGCATTCTGATACAAGATTTGCGAACTCAATTCGCAACTGTGAACCGAGTGAGCCTCAAAAGGGCGCAACAAGGGGACCAGGAAAACTTCAATATCAATTGAAGAGTTTGATCATGGCTCAGATTGAACGTTGGCGGCAGGCTTAATACATGCAAGTCGAACGGTAACAGCGGAGCTTGCTCCGGCTGACGAGTGGCGGACGGGTGAGTAACGCGTAGGAATCTACCCAGTAGCGGGGGACAGCCCGAGGAAACTCGGATTAATACCGCATACGCCCTACTCTTTTAAGAGATGGGGAAAGAGGGGGATCTTTTCGGAGACCTCTCACTATTGGAGGAGCCTGCGTTGGATTAGCTTGTTGGTGAGGTAAAAGCTCACCAAGGCGACGATCCATAGCTGGTCTGAGAGGACGATCAGCCACACTGGAACTGAGACACGGTCCAGACTCCTACGGGAGGCAGCAGTAGGGAATATTGT
>PBRP01000004.1 GCA_002726655.1 Gammaproteobacteria bacterium | reverse complement strand
GATGTCTGCTTTATCATGATCATATTCCTTTCCGTGTTCATTGCTCCAGTATTGGAGCTAGAGTGTAGAACACGGTCGGTCCATCCCATTAGCTGACATTGGTACTATATGAGAAATAATCGCTGCAATTCAAAATCATTGACTAAAAGGTAAACCAATCTGCGTTTAAAGCCCTCCGGTCTCCGTAACAAAATCGATTATCTCCGATAACCCGTTATTCACTTTTAAATTGGTAAAGTAGAATGGCTTGTCGCCGCGCATTTTTCTGGCATCCCGGTCCATCACGCCAAGATCTGCCCCAACGAGCGGCGCGAGGTCGGTCTTGTTAATCACCAGCAGATCGGAGCGTGTGATGCCGGGTCCGCCTTTGCGGGGAATTTTATCACCCGCTGAAACATCAATAACATAAATCGTGATGTCGGCGAGTTCGGGTGAAAAAGTTGCCGCCAGATTATCACCGCCGCTTTCGATGAAAATCACATCGAGGCCGGGGAACTTAACGTTGAGTTCGCTTATTGCTGCTAAATTCATTGAGGCGTCTTCGCGGATCGCCGTATGGGGACAGCCGCCGGTCTCAACGCCTAAGATGCGGTCTGGATCTAGTGCACCGGAGCGGGTCAGAAACTCGGCATCTTCGCGGGTATAGATATCATTGGTGATAGCGGCGATATTGAAATCATCCCGCATCGCCTTGCAGAGCCGGTCCAATAAGGCTGTCTTACCGGTGCCGACCGGGCCGCCGATACCCACTCTTAAGGGATTTGTGCTCATGATCTAAAAAGTCTTGTATATTGTGTTTCGTGTTGCATGGATGCCCAATCGATCATTGGTGCGGCAGTGCCGAGTTCGTCAAACTTTCCAGCAATTGCCGTCTTGGCGGTTTGTTCGATAAGTGGCTTTAAGTTTTCCTGCGTACGTTGCCCGGCAATTTGACCAAGTGGCACCAGGCGCACTCCCGCCGATATTAAGTTCGCGGTGAAGGCATGAAAGTAGGCGAGCAAGGCGGCCTGCAGCGGAACCTGCGCTACCGCAGCAACAATGGCAACTGCAATCGCGTAAGTTACCTGCCGGTCATCAGCCTTGATATCCGCCGCGATTTTCTTGAGCGCGGGAAAGCCACGCGTCTGTAATACCGTATCTAGAAAGGCCTGGCCCTGCGCTGCACTTTCGAGCGCCATTTCTGACGTGCCGCGCATAACATCAGCGCGTTCCACCGCCCATTTTAACCGCTCTTCATCCTTGGCTGTCACCGCCTGCCACGCGGCAATAAAAAGTGCGCCGTCGATCCGTCCGGCTCCTTGGGTGAGCGCGGCCTCAATCCACCCAGTTAAATCTTGCTCGCCCGTGATCCAATCCTCTTCCACCGCATATTCAATACCGTGCGAATAAACATACCCGCCGACTGGAAAGCTCGGCGACAGCCAGGTCATCAAATCAAGAAGATTCGAATCAGTGATCATGGCCATGTCCATGTGATTTTTCGGCTCCCACATAGGCACCCTGCTCCGGTGAGAACGGAGCGGATTTGTGCGTGGTGCTCGCGCCCAGGCCTTCGACCATGTGCTGCAATACATGATCATAGATGATCCGCAAGCCGCCATCTGCCAACACCTGCACTGGCGTGTGACGATTGCCTATATGCCAGGCTATGCGCGCGGTTTCGGCTGTGGTCTCACAACGAATATCGAGCACATCTTCATCGGCTGCGCGCACCGCAATCACCCCACCCTCTTCCAACAATAGCGCATCGCCTTCTTCCAACTGTTTAGCTTCGGCGAGATCGAGCAAAAAAGCACTGCCGTCGTCATCTTCCATCTTAATGCGGCGGCGGTGCCGATCTTCATAGGCGAGTGTTACGGTCGAGAGCACTTCGTCATCGGCCCAGTGATCTGCTTGAATTAAAGTCGTTGCGCGTCTTATCAAAACAAAAAATACCTCTGTGCTAAGGGAAGCTCTTCAGCGGGCTCACAGATGAGTAACTCACCATCGGCGCGAACTTCATAGGTTTCCGGATCAACTTCCATGTTTGGCTGATAATCGTTGAGCGCCATATCGCTTTTCTTAACGCTTCGCGTGCCGGAGACCGGCACCATCTGTTTGACAAGTCCCAGCGCGTCACCGATGCCAGCTTGGGCAGCCGCTTCAGACACGAACGTCACCGAACTTTCAGTCAACGATTTACCTAGCGCGCCGAACATCGGCCGGTAATGCACCGGTTGTGGTGTCGGGATCGAGGCGTTGGGGTCTCCCATGGCAGCGGCGGTAATTGTACCGGATTTCAGGACTATGTCCGGCTTCACGCCAAAGAACATCGGCTTCCACAGGACGAGATCAGCGAGCTTACCGACTTCAATGGAGCCGACATGATCAGCGATACCATGAGCGAGCGCCGGGTTAATAGTGTATTTCGCAATGTAACGCTTCACCCGGAAGTTATCATTATTGCCCTGCTCTTCCGGCAGAGCGCCTCGCTGCTTTTTCATTTTGTCCGCCGTCTGCCAGGTCCGGATGATCACTTCGCCAACGCGGCCCATCGCCTGACTATCTGATGCGATCATCGAAAACGCGCCGAGATCATGGAGAATATCTTCCGCTGCAATGGTTTCCCGGCGAATACGGCTTTCGGCAAAGGCAACGTCTTCCGGGATTTTGGCATCTAGATGATGACAGACCATCAACATGTCCAAATGCTCATCCACCGTATTGACGGTAAAGGGCCGGGTCGGATTGGTTGACGATGGCAACACATTGGCTTCACCACAAACTTTAATGATGTCCGGTGCATGACCACCGCCCGCGCCTTCGGTGTGGAAGGCATGGATTGTCCGGTCTTTAAAAGCCGCCACCGTGTTTTCAACAAAACCACTTTCGTTCAGCGTATCGGTGTGGATCGCCACCTGAACATCCATTTCTTCGGCGACGCCCAAACAGGTATCAATGGCCGAGGGTGTCGTACCCCAATCTTCATGAAGTTTGAGCCCACAAGCACCTGCAGCGACTTGGGCGCGCAATTCTTCCGGTTGCGATGCATTGCCTTTGCCAAAAAAGCCCAAGTTCATCGGCAGACCTTCCGCCGCCTGCATCATCCGGCCAATGTGCCAGGCCCCCGGCGTACAGGTCGTTGCATTGGTGCCTTCGGCTGGCCCCGTACCGCCACCGAGCATGGTTGTGATACCGGAGTAAAGCGCATCATCGACTTGCTGCGGACTAATCCAATGGATGTGCGCATCAAGCCCACCAGCCGTTAGGATGCGCCCTTCACCGGCAATCACTTCGGTGCCAGGACCAATGATAATATCAACATCGGATTGAATGTCCGGATTACCGGCCTTGCCGACGGCTATAATCCGACCGTCTTTGAGGCCGACGTCGGCTTTAACAATGCTGGTATAATCGACGATCAGCGCGTTAGTAATGACCGTGTCAACCGCGCCCGTTTCACGGGTGACTTGAGACTGCCCCATGCCATCCCGGATTACCTTACCGCCGCCGAATTTTATTTCTTCGCCGTAAGTCGTTTTGTCATCCTCGACTTCAATATAAAGATTGGTGTCGGCCAGTCGCACTTTATCGCCGGTCGTCGGTCCAAACATGGCTGTATAGGCCGAGCGTTCTATTTCATATGCCATGCCCTAGCCTTCCAAGCTTCCATGTATTTTCGCGTTGAATCCATAGATTTCACGCTTGCCTTGGTAGGCGACGAGATCGACCTCACGGGCCTGACCCGGCTCAAACCTAACCGCCGTGCCCGCCGGAATGTCGAGCCGAAAACCTTTGGCGGCTTCGCGGTCAAATGCGAGGGCCTCATTGGTTTCATAAAAATGAAAGTGTGAGCCGACCTGCACCGGACGGTCGCCGGTATTGGTAATTTTAAGGGTGAGCATGTCGCGGCCTGCGTTGAGGGTGATCGCGCCGTCTTGGGTGATAATTTCTCCGGGTATCATTTAAAACTCCCTCTCAGCGTATCGGTTCGTGGACAGTGACAAGTTTGGTGCCGTCTGGAAACGTCGCTTCGACCTGAATATCGNGGANACNGTNTCGGCGATGCCATCCATCACCTGATCGCGCTTGAGNACAGTCGCGCCATCCGACATCAGATCGGCAACANTGCGGCCGTCGCGCGCGCCTTCAACGACGTAATCACTGATCAGGGCTATTGCTTCCGGGTAATTGAGTTTGACTCCGCGCGATAAGCGCTTACGGGCGACCTCCGCCGCCATTGCAACCAGGAGCTTGTCTTTTTCTCGTGGTGAAAGATTCATCTCTTTCCTCCCTTTTCAATAANCTAACCCGGGTTANATTTAATTATTTTAACCTNGGGNAATTAAATTTTTTACATATTCCATAGTCTGGGNAGGGCTGCCGGCAGTTCCGCCACCTGGTTTCTAAAGGCACACCAAAAGGCGCCGAAGTCGTTGCGCAGCGCAAAAGCATCCCGCCCCAGCCAGCGCATGACCAAAACCCCGTTGACGAAGGTTGCGCCTGTTAAAGTGGTCGTGTCTCGGGCCGCAAAAATGTCCCGGGCTGTCGTGAGGTGCTGTTCGGCATCCACGCCGATATAAACTCCCGTCGCCGNGGCCACGGCACTGTCAAAACAGGCTGGTTTGCTAGTTACCGCAGCGATGTCGTCTTTGAGATGTAGGGCATCCGCCCAAACCAGATGACCATTCTGGGAAACNTCCCAACCATCATNAGCCNAACCGAAACGAAACTGTTCNCCATGACCCAGCCGGCCAAACACCATCATTTCACCGGCGAGCAATCTGCCGCCTTCCGCGACATCAATAGCCGTCGAGCGCCGCAAGCGCGCGCCATCAAACAAAATAGTTTCCTGCGGTAGATATTCGAGCCAGCTGCCGGGCGCTGCTTCGAGGCGCACGTTAATCTGAGAGTCCGCACCCGCAGAGCGATAAATTTTTTCTGCTGCCTGTGCCATCACCAGGGCTTGCGCGTGTTCTCCGGTCTCAATCTCAACAGATATTTGATCACCACCAACCAGGCCACCCGATGTTGTCACAATCACCGCCTGCGTGATGTCGTCTTTTGGCGGGTTCGGAAATAAAATACGCTGCGGGTCTCGCTGGAACAAATCGTCCAGCCGCGTCATGCCATCGGCATCCGCGACAAAACTTAAGCGTGCTCTGCCGTCGACAATTATCGGCTTAGGTGTTGGTGTTTCGTCCTTAGACAGTGAGATAGCGGCGTACATCTTCCTCTACCATGGTCTCGCCAGTGCCGTGCATGACAACTTCGCCTCGATCCATAACAGCGTAATCGTCAGCAAGGTCGCGGGCAAACTCGAAATACTGTTCGACCAATAAAATCGCCATTTCGCCGCGACCCGCCAGTAAGCGGATGACCCGTTCGATATCCTTAATGATAGAAGGTTGAATGCCTTCGGTGGGCTCATCCAAAATCAACAAGCGTGGGCGCGTTACCAGGGCACGGGCAATTGCCAATTGCTGTTGCTGCCCACCGGAGAGATCGCCACCGCGCCGGCCCAGCATGTCTTTCAAGACCGGAAACAGATCAAAGATTTCATCCTGAACGTGGCGTAGCGCCCGCGGGATTGCCGCAAACCCGGTCTGCAGATTTTCCTGCACGGTCATTAGCGGAAAAATTTCGCGGCCCTGCGGCACATAGGCGATACCGCGCGCCGCCCGGTCATACGGCGACATCACCGTGATATCTTGATCTTCCCATATAATCCGGCCATTTTTGATCGGCTGATGTCCGGCAATCGCGTTAAGCAAGCTGGTTTTGCCGACACCGTTCCGCCCCATCACGCAAGTAACCTTGCCCTTGTCCGCATCGAGCGCGACAGATTTCAGGGCCTGACTGGCGCCGTAATAGAGATCGATATCTTGAACATTTAACATACCATCACGCCTTATCTGCCTAAGTACACATCGATGACTTGCTCATCGTTTTGCACTTTATCCAAGGACCCCTCAGCCAGAACCGAGCCTTCATGGAGCACGGTCACCCGACTTTCGAGAGACTTTACGAATTCCATATCGTGCTCGACGACGACAACCGAATGATCGCCGGCGATTTTCTTGAGCAGGATTGCGGTTTGTTCGGTTTCAGCATCGGTCATCCCGGCGGCTGGTTCATCGACCAACAATAATTCCGGCTCCTGCATCAGCAACATGCCGATCTCAAGCCATTGCTTTTGACCGTGGGACAAGTTGCCGGCAGCGGTTTGGTATTCGTCGCTCAACGCAATGATACCCAGCACTTCATCGATGCGATCCTGCTGTTCACCACGTAATTTAAACAACAAGGATTTTATCACATCCCGGCTGCCGCTTAGGGCCAATTCTAAATTGTCGAAGACTGTCTGGTTCTCAAACACTGTTGGTTTTTGAAACTTGCGGCCGATCCCCATATTGGCGATCCGGGTTTCATCAAAACGCGTCAAATCAGTAATGCCATCAAATAAAACTTGCCCCTGATCGGGCCGGGTTTTGCCGGTGACCACATCCATCATGGTGGTTTTACCGGCGCCGTTCGGGCCGATAATCGCCCGCAACTCTCCTTTATTTACGAAAAAGCTTAAATTATTGAGCGCTTTAAATCCGTCAAAACTGACCGACACAGCATCAAGATAGAGGATTGTGTCATGGTATTTTGGCGTCTGGGAGATAGATGTCACTTCAGGGGTAACTCTCATCTTATGCGCCCTTCAAATTCTGGCGCATGTGATTGGAGATGCGGTGAAAAAAGCCAGTCAAGGATACGCCGCCCGCACGTTTGACGCTAAAAGATGCAACCGAACCGATGATACCTTTGGGGAGAAAGATGGTTGAGAAAATAAACAAACCACCGAGGGCATAGAGCCAAATCTCAGGAAACGCACCGGTGAGATAGGACTTAGCGTAATTCACCAGCACACCGCCAAGCACCGCGCCATAAAGTGAGCCGCGCCCGCCGATCGCCACCCAAATTACGATTTCGATGGAGTTGGCAGGGAGAAATTCGCTTGGGTTAATAATGCCGACCTGCGGCACGTAAAGCGCCCCGGCGATACCGGCTAGCATGGCGGAGACGGTAAAAACGAAGAGTTGATAATACTCAACGCGGTAACCCAGAAATCGCGTCCGGCTTTCAGCATCGCGAATGGCGACGAGCACGCGACCCAGTTTGGAAGATACAATATATCGACATAACACATAACCAAACGCCACCGCCAAAGCTGACAACATAAAGAGCGTTACCCGCATGCCATCAGTATGGATATTGAACCCGAGGATATCTTTAAAATCGGTTAGGCCGTTATTACCGCCAAAGCCCATATCATTGCGGAAGAAGGCCAGCATCATGGCGTAGGTCAGCGCCTGGGTGATGATCGAGAGATACACCCCGGAGACTCGCGAGCGGAAGGCAAACCAGCCAAAGACAAAAGCCAGGATACCAGGCACCAGCACGACCATCAGCATTGCAAAGCTGAAACTATCGAAGCCATACCAGTACCACGGCAATTCTTTCCAGTTCAGGAAGACCATAAAATCTGGCAGTTCGGCATTGCCGTAGACACCGCGTGCACCGATCTGGCGCATCATATACATGCCCATGGCATATCCGCCGAGCGCAAAAAACGCGCCGTGGCCAAGGCTTAATATGCCACAATAACCCCAGATCAAATCAACGCTGAGCGCCAGCAGCGCAAAAGTGAGATATTTACCAAGCAGGCTCACCATGAAAGTCGGCACATGGAAGAAACTGTCTTTGGGAACGTAAAGATTCAATACCGGCACGAATATAATCGCCACTAAGATAATACCGAGGAGCCATTTACCGCCGGTATCGGTGAGTAAAAAGGAAAAGCCGGAACGTCTTTGGAAGGCGGGAGACTGCGACATCTTAATTCTCCACTGCCCGGCCTTTGAGAGCGAACAGTCCACGCGGCCTTTTTTGAATGAAGAGAATAATGGCAACGAGCACCAAGATTTTCGCCAGTACGGTGCCGGCGAAAGGTTCCAGGAACTTATTGACAATACCGAGACTGAAAGCACCAACAAGTGTGCCCCAGAGATTACCGACGCCGCCAAAGACAACCACCATAAAGCTATCAATGATATAGGCTTGGCCGAGATTGGGGCTGACATTGTCGATCTGGCTCAACGCTACCCCGGCAACGCCGGCAATGCCGGAGCCCAATCCAAAGGTGAGTGCATCGACATAGCCAGTTCTGATTCCCATCGAACTGGCCATCGGCCGGTTTTGCGTCACCGCCCGCATTTGCAAACCAAAAGCAGTTTTGCGCAGAAACAGTATTAAGAGTCCCAGAACCAAGAGACTAAATGCGATGATCCAAATGCGGTTATAGGTCAGCACCAAGCCGCCAGTGATTTCGATCGCGCCGGACATCCACTCCGGATTGCCGACCTCGCGATTGGTAGGGCCGAAAATCGAACGCACAAATTGCTGCAGGATCAGACTCAATCCCCAAGTTGCGAGCAATGTTTCAAGCGGACGGCCATAAAGGTAGCGAATAATGCCGCGCTCAATCGCGATGCCGAACCCGCCTGCAACGACAAAGGCGGCAGGGATGGCAACAGCGATGGAAAAACCAAAGGCCTCCGGGAAATAAGCGCGGAATATTTCCTGGACGACAAATGTTGTATAGGCGCCGATCATCACTAACTCACCATGGGCCATATTGATGACCCCCATAACACCAAAGGTAATGGCGAGACCAACGGCCGCGAGCAGCAGGACCGAACCAAGACTGATACCTTGGAAAATATTGCCGATGCCGTTCCAAAAGACGAGGCTCGCTTCGATGTCGCTGAGCGCCTTGTCAACAGCCTCTTTGACTTCAGCGTCTTTCTCCACGGTAGCGAGACTGCCGAGCAAGGCGCGGACTTCAGGTACGGCAAATTCCGTCAAAACTTTTACCGCCGCGAGCCGTTCCACCTGATCTTTTGAGATTTTAAGCTCGGTCGCCGCCACCGCCATCACCATCTTGGCTTTAATTTTTTCATCAGTTTCCCGTTCTAGTGCTTTCTTAAGCGTCGGCAGGGAACCTGCCGATGCTGACTTAAACACTGCCTCGGCCGCTTTGAGGCGTTGTCCAGGGTTTTTGCTTAAGAGCGTTAAGCCGCCAAGCGCGCCACGGATTACGCGGCGGATGCGGTTGTTGATACGAATTTTTTTGAGTTTTGATTTCAGCGACTGCCCCAGCTCTTTGGCGGTGAGAGGATCAATTAGCAGATAGGTTGATCCGGCTTTTTTAATGATGACGACTTTTCTGTCTGATTTTTGAAAATAGAGTTTACTGCCAACCAGAGCCTGCAACACTTCTGCCGCTCGGTCATGGCCTGAAGCGCTAATAACTTTAACCGTTTGAATTTTCTGCTTGGTGTTAGCTTTGGCAAGAGACGCGATGGTTTCGCCGAGAGTTGCCGCAGTAGCGTCCGCATTATTTAAAGCAAAGATGATCGCCAACAAAACTAAAAATTTTTTAAAGGGTGCCACGCCTAATTTTTTCTGATCATTAATTTAATTTAGAGAGCGGGGACAGCCCCTAAGGAACTGTCCCCACATTGGGTAAGTTGCTTAGTTTATGAATTTTGGTTTTTGGCAGTTGCCGCAAACCCACGGGAAGGTCCAATTAGCCGTCAACTTGGCGCTTTCCGGAATGAAGTCACTCCAGGCGTCACCTCTAACAACTTTATTGGTTTTCCAAACAGTTTCGAATTGACCATCTTCCTGGATTTCACCGATTAGAACCGGTTTGGAAAGGTGGTGGTTGGTGTTCATGATAGCAATACCACCGGTCAGGTTTTTAACTTTCTGGCCATACATGGCTTGGCGAACCGCATCGATGTTGGTCGTGCCGGCCTGTTTAACTGCCTGCACCCACATGTTGAAGCCAATGTAGTGTGCTTCCATGGGATCGTTGGTGACGCGCTTTTTGTTTTTGATGAACGCGTGCCATTTTTTAATGAAGGCAGCATTTTCCAGCGTTTCAACGCTCATGAAATAGTTCCAAGCGGCCAAGTGACCAACCAAAGGTTTGGTATCAAGGCCAGCAAGTTCTTCTTCACCAACCGAGAAAGCGACGACGGGAATGTCTTCCGCTTTGATACCTTGGTTGCCAAGCTCTTTATAGAACGGCACGTTGGCGTCACCGTTAATGGTCGAAACCACAGCGGTTTTCTTGCCGGCCGAAGCGAATTTCTTCACTTGGGAAACAATCGTTTGCCAATCGGAATGACCGAACGGAGTGTAATTTTCCATGATGTCGGATTCTTTAACGCCTTTGGCTGTCAAGAAAGCGCGCAGGATTTTATTGGTCGTCCGAGGATAGACATAGTCGGTACCTAAGAGAACCCAACGTTTGGCTGCGCCACCGTCTTCGCTCATTAGATATTCAACAGCTGGAATCGCCTGTTGGTTTGGCGCCGCACCAGTATAGAAAACATTGCGTGAGCTTTCTTCACCTTCGTACTGCACCGGGTAAAACAGCATGCTGTTCAATTCTTCAAAAACCGGCAGCACGGATTTACGGGAAACCGAGGTCCAGTTACCGAAAACGACATCGACTTTATGCTTGAGGATCAACTCTTTGGCTTTCTCCGCAAAGAGCGGCCAGTTCGAAGCCGGGTCAACGACGACGGCTTCGATTTTTTTACCCAAAAGACCGCCTTTTTTATTTTGCTCTTCAACGAGCATCAGCATAGTGTCTTTCAGTGTGGTTTCACTGATCGCCATCGTGCCGGAAAGAGAATGAAGGACACCGACTTTAATTGTCTCGGCGGCCTGTACTGCACCAGCGAACATTGACGAAAGCGCGATAACACTAGCACCAGCTAATGTAAGGAATTTGGTTTTCATAGTTTTCTCCACTTCAAGATTGTTGTTGCATCAGACCCTGTATCGCAAGGGCCGTGCCAGTTTTGTGAAGAATTTATTATATTTAATGATTACAATAAGTTAGATAAAGTAATAGACTGAAAATTTGGTACTGTTCAACGATTTGTTTCATTTAATTGCCTATTTAATAGGCTTATTAATTTATTGACTATTTTTTAATCAAATCGGTATGCTTAATATTTGGCCATCGGAACTTTTCCGCGCATGACAACTTCGCCTCGATCCATAACAGCGTAATCGTCAGCAAGGTCGC
>PBRP01000154.1 GCA_002726655.1 Gammaproteobacteria bacterium | reverse complement strand
TTCTCAGGCGTTATTCATGGGTCAAAATTCGATGCAAATATACGCGGATAATGGATCAATTTTGCGTGCAATTTAACACTGAAAGAGAACAAAAGCTGCTGGCCAGGCTGATCAGAACAAAGGCATTAGGCTGATCTGACTGACCTTAATCAGGACTCTCAACTGATGCTGACCACAGCGATTGACACTAACGCGAAGTTGGCCCGTAACCGCTCGATAGCAGCTCTTTATCGAATAGCCCCTGCTCAGCCTGGCGATGACAATCCTCGCAAGGGCTGAAAAAGTCCATACCCATATCCAGCCCTTCTATTAATTCCAGTTCTGACTCGTGAGATTGCAGGAATCCTGGCAGCTCGACGATTCTGAGAGGCGGGTCACTTGGCATATTTCTGAGCAACACACTCCACTTGGGATTCTGCCCCGGCCGTAACGCGTTCTCAACTAAGTAATTGGTAACGTAGGTAGCGGTTTCCTCATCTGTCTCGGCATTGTCTTCGAAGTGGTTCTCAAGATCCTGCATAATTCCCAGCCAGCTACTGGCCGGTAATAGCCCGGCTGGATAGGCATAGTGGCAGGCCCCACATTCGTCCACATAGAGCTCATCGGGTTGATACGCTACTTCATTTTCCACGCCATAGACAATCACTCCACCGACACCGAACAGCAGCACTGCGCTCAGAATTGCAGCGCCAATTGTCTGTTGTGTTTTACTTACTTGCTTCTGCATTTTGTTAACCCTTTTCTTAAGCCGTATCGTAACAAAAGATTTACCGGCTCCGTAATTCTGAACTCAGTTTATCACTGTACACTCGCCTATTGCTGGCTAAGCCAGAGAAGAATGTCGCCCTTCTCCTGTGCTGTGCATTCTCGCCCATAGGTCCATTTGCAATTGCGCAAAAACCATTTGTTGATTTTCCTTCGCTCAGTCAGGCGCTCCGGGTTTACCGAGGGCGCCATTGGCTCGATAAGCTCTCCGGTTTTATAATGGCTGCCAGTAGCAAAGAGTGACTCACCATGACAGGATTCGCAACTTCGTCCGTTGGGTTGTGGGGTGATCCAGGTTGCTAGCCCTGCCTGGACTGTAAAGCGCTCAGCTGCCTCGCTGGCAAATTCTTCTAACATTGCATCGGATACTTCAGTAGCCTGCATGACCACCGCCGTTATCAGTAGCGCTATCAGAATCAACCCTCTTAACAAAAACTTTACTGACGACTGGCCTGTCAAGACCGCTCTCCTATCTAGCTACTTTTCTGCTTGCTTCCCTGTTTGTTTTTGTACCCAGTAAGCATCGACCAGGTCAAGTTTTCCCGATAAATATAACTACTGAAAAGCACCCCAGCCACATGCATGACTATCAGCAGCAAGGACAGATCGGCAGAATATTCATGTACATCTGCCAGCAATCCTCCTGGCCAGGACGCCACGGTTGTATTGGCCAGCGGACCACTTCCATGCAGGGCGTACAAGACGATGCCAGACAGTGCTGTTAGCAGCAACATTGCCAGCAGGGTCACAGTCATTGCCGCCCCCGCCGGATTATGCCCGTGGTAATAACTAGCCTGTCCTTTTGCTAGCTGCGCAATATAGCGAATTGATTTCCTGGGCCACACGACGAAATTTACGAAGCGCGCGGACTCTGATCCAATCACTCCCCAGATCACCCGAAACAACACCAACAATGCGATAGTGTAGCCGACATGACTGTGCAAGTTTAAACCAGCTCCCTCCAGAAAATAAGCCAGCAGGAAAAAAATCGCCAACGACCAATGAAAGACCCGAACCAACAAATCCCAAACGAAGATAGATTTTTTCTCTTGAGGCTCGATTGCCGTACGCTCAATAGGTTGCTTACAATTTGGCTTCATCGCATAAACTGGGCTGTCCCTGGTTTAGATGGGAGCTCAGGTCTTACGGGCCAGTGACCATGTTTGTTGTACCACTGTTCTCTGACTCTCTTCAACATCCAAACTCGGTAAATCCGCCCACATTGGCTACCAGCCTACTGGTTTACGCGTAATGAGAGGTATAATCTGTCAAGTCATGTGCAGAATTCTATCGGACTGTTTTTCGGACTACAGGAAATGACCCCTTCATCAAATGGTTCCCGCGTTAAGCTTTCGGCGCTACTCAGCCTTGCCTTGTCTTGCTATTGCTTCTCAACACTCTCCTTCGCTCAGGCGGACTATTCGCTGGTCAATGTTCGGGACACAGTACACATTGTCAATTGTGGATCCTGTCATTTGCCTTATTCGCCAGCTTTATTGCCGATGAAGAGCTGGGTGGGAATCATGGCGGGACTGGATGATCATTTTGGCGAAGCGGTGGAAATGAGCGAAGAAAATTTGCAGCACATCCTTGCCTATCTTGAAAAATACGCGCTGGCAGAAGGTCAGCAATCGGTAATGGGTCAACTCGCCAAAGATCTGCCGGAAAACCCTCCCCTGCGTATTACAAAGCTGCCTGCCTTTATTGATCTGCATAGCAATACCGCAGAACTACTTGGCGCAGACAGGCTGGAAAGAACGACTTTCAGCGCCTGCGAGAGTTGTCACCGCGCCGCAGCGAGTCACATATTTGATAAGGCACTGTTGCAAGTAGGCACAGGCGATGGCCCGTTAAGCGATTACAAATGAACGGGCTGAGCAAGGCGCTTCGGCAAACTGTTTGAATCAATATCAATAATAAAAAAGGGCGCTATAAACGCCCTTTTTTGGTCCGTTGGCTTTAGTTAACGACTTATCTATAGCGACTCTATAAATACGTCGACCGCTAACTAATTAGTTGCAAGCCCATCGACACCCTCGCTGGGATCGTATTCTGGATCGATACAGAAGATCTCCAGCACGCCGCCCTCGAGAGCAGCTGGTGGGAGAGGATTGTTGGAAGCACACACCTTTCCATCAGCACTGAAAACCATATCCCGCGTGTAGGTGCCTTCAAGCGGCATGGGATAGACAATAAAGCGTTCCTCACTTGGAATAAACCGATAGGTCCGGTCAGTCATGTTCTCGTTGATCCAGACATCCTGGGTATCTGGATGCACGCCGAGTGCATAGGGTGCGGGCCGAATGTCTTCCGCGAATCCGGGCATGTCATAGACGGTGACGTCAAAGCCATCGGACACGTCGACTTTAGCCAGCTGGCCTTCCGAATAGCCTGTTATCCAGAGTGTACCTTCCTTGTCGAAACGCATACGACGAGGGCCGCGAATGACAGAGTCATACTCGGTGATCTCCAGAGTCTCCGGATCGATGCGTCCTACCTTGTCGGCAAACAGACGACCGTACCACATGGCGTCATCGATCGGATTGATATCAACCCCATATGGCTGCGTTGCTTCACTGAGAATGCCGTTGCCTACTCTACCGCCCGGCAAATCGATGATGGTGAATTCACCCGTGGTAGGATCGAGGCGGCCAACGTGCTCAGACCCCGCGAAGGTAATCCAGACATCGCCATTCGCGGCGGTGCGCAGTGTGTGAGGGTAGCGGGCGCCCGAGCCTTCGGGAACCCTGAAAGACGGCTCCCACTGATCGGTATTGGGGTTGAATACACCGATGCTGGTGTCGTTGGTATTGGTGACGTAATACTTGCCGTCCAGCCCGAATGCCATAGAGTGTGGGCCTTTCGCCAGGCTTGGATCGAATTCACCCAAGTCATCATCGCTCACAATGGGTGAGCCCAGGTGATATTTCATCGCCAGCGAGTCTTTCTGCTGAATATATTTGGATTCTCCGGTTTCCGGATCGGTAACCACCATGTGATCGAAGACCTGGTCGACCGTATAGATAATGCCAGTCTCGGGGTGAATGATTGAATCATGGGGCACGTAAGCCGGTGTAATCGCATACTCGTAAATCTTCGCCGTACCCAGTGCTTCGTCTATCGGAAACTGCGGCCGCAGCATCAGTGGTTCGTCAGTAAAGCCGTCCACTAACAATTCAACACGCTTTTCTCGCAGATCCTCATCGAAATTTCCGTACATGCGATGCATTCGAATGATAGTTGCCAGCCAGTACTCCGAATTTCCGGGATGGCGGCTGTAGTTATTGCCAAGCTGATGGCAGGACAGGCAGTCACGCTGAAACTGGTAGCGATTGAAATCGGCATCATCGCCTTCTTCGAAAGGCAGGCTGCCAAAATGATAGGCCGCCGGCAGGCTGTTGGAGATTTCCATCAGATCGGTCATAGGCTCCATGACCAGATCTACACTGGCATCGTCAGTCAAAGTGACGCTTGCCATTTCGTCTTTGAAGTAAGGTAGACGCGTCCTGATGCTGAGTGCTCCTTCCAATATCGTAACCAAATTATATTCGCCTGCAGCGTTGGTATAGACAGCCTCGGATACTATGGACTGGGCGTCAGTGACTCTGACCAGCACGCCGTGCATCGGATTGCCATCAGCATCTTTAATGACACCCGACAGGGTGTTGGCGTTCGCGGACATCGTCAGCAAGGCGCTGATGATGAGGCTCATTGACAGGTAAATCTTTTTCACGGGTAACCTCCTACTCGTTGTTCAGTCTAATCGTTCGATCTGTGTTCTATCTGTTTTTTCTAGCGAAATCTTTTAGGGACGCTAAATATACACTATTTTGGCACTGAATCGGCTCAAAAAAGACTTCGGATTGAGCAATGTGGATCTTTCAGGGCAGTTTCTGTTGCTCGCGTCTAGGGTAGTGCCAGCGTTACCAGGCTGGCGCTACTGCCACCGCCGGAAGCAATGGAAATATACTGCTTGCCGTCGATCATATAGGTCATGGGCGAACCCTGGGGAAAGGCGGGCAGTTCAACCTCAGCCAGCGTTTCTCCCGTGGCCTTATCCAGCGCCTTCAACATCGGCACACCATCGATTATCACGGTAAAAAGCAGAGACTTGGTAACCAGAACCGTCACTAATGTCGCCCTACCGACCGGTCCCGGATCCGCAATACCTTTGTCGATAATGGCCTGGCGTAGCCCTTCACCGTTGGGTACAACCCATTCGTAGTCACCAGTATTGAGATTAATTGCACTGATGCGGCCGTAGGGCGGCTTCATAAGAGGCAGTCCCTGGGGTCCGTTCACGGTAGTGGGTAAACTATTCTTAACATAGGCGAATTCAGTGTCCAGTGCCAGTGACTCTGTTGATACGACCTGTGTCAAGGCAGGCCGGGTCCAGGATGGAATATAGAGCATTGAAGTTTCCGGGTCATATGCAGCCCCTGTCCATTCGGCTCCACCGCCGTCGCCCGGAATCTGAACTGTTCCCTCTAGTGAGGGTGGCGTAAAAAGTGGCCCATACACATATTGATTAATAATCGCTAACGCTTCCTCCCGAAGCTCCGGTGTAAAATCAATCAAATCGTCCTCGTAGACACCCTGAACTTCGAAAGCGGCTGGACGGGTCGGAAAAGGCTGAGTTGCAGCAGCCCGTTCACCCAGAACCGTGCTGGCTGGAACCGGGCGCTCTTCGATGGGCCAGACTGGTTCACCGGTAACCCTGTCCAGTACATAAACGAATCCCTGCTTGGAAACTTGAGCAAGCGCCTTGATCTCTCTCCCATCGACAGTAATGTCGACTAAATTGGGCGCTGCGGGCAAATCATAATCCCAGATTTCATGATGACTGGTTTGAAAATACCAAACCAGCTCACCTGTTGCTGCATCCAGGCAGACTATACTGGTGGCGAAAAGATTATCGCCGAGTCGTTGTCCGCCATAAAAATCGTTACTGGCAGTTCCAAATGGCAAGTAGACATAACCCAGCTCCGGATCGGCACTCATCAATGTCCAGACATTAGTGGACCCGGTTACTTTCCAACTGTCGTTTTCCCAGGTTTCGTTGCCTACTTCTCCTTCCTGTGGAATGGAATGAAAAAGCCATTTCATTTCACCGGTGTTTATGTCAAACCCTCGAATGTGGCCAGGCGGCATATCAGTTTGTTTTTCCGGAACTTCTAAACCTATCATCGGCGAATCCTGGATAATGCCACCAATAATGATTGTGTCGTTGACAATTGTCGGAGCGGCGCTAATGGAGTATCGCGAACGATTGACTTCCCTTTCGAGGCCGATAGTGAGGTCCACTTTGCCTTCTCTACCAAAACTCCTATCGGGGAGCCCTGTCTCCGCATCGATGGACCAGAGAAAGGCATTATTCGTTCCCATGATGATGCGCTTCTTGCTTCCTTCTTCCCAGTAGCCCACGCCGCGGTGATTGAATCCCATGTTGGCAGGCCTGCCGTGTTCCCAGGTCCCTGTGTCAAATGCCCACTTCTGCTCACCTGTAACCGCATCCAATGCGGCAATGTTACCCAGCGACGTACTGATATAGAGAGTGCCATCAATTTGAATGGGCGTGGACTTGAATCCCGCTGGGACGAATTGTGGACGCTGCGCAATCTGTGCGTTATCGACAGATCCCCACACCCAGGCGACTTGCAGGTCGCTGACGGTTTCACGATTGATTTGGTCAAGGTCGGCATACTTAGAAGAGCCCTGGCCGTTGGCGTAATGAGGCCATTCGTAATCCTGAGCCGCCATATTGAAACTGAGAATCAATACGGAGAAACCAAGAATTGGAATTGCCTTGCGATGGAAGTCGTAGAATTTGTTCATGATGTTATTATCTTGTCAGAAGTGTCACTCTCGTGGGGTCGGACAGCATATGTCAGATTCACTTTTACTGTCAAAGATCCTAGAATTGCCGGTCCATTCGAATGAATACAATAATACTCCAGGCTCAAATCATCAAGCTGCAAACCTGGACCATTGCTTTGAATCAAACGATTAAGGGGGAAGTAAGGTGGGTGTGAAATCTCGTGAAAATTGGACCCGGTATACTGCAATAGGATTCGCCCTTTCGCTGCAGTTATTCTCCCTGGAATCAGTAAATGCCCAGCAAGCTCTAAGCTATACCGATGCACAGGCCGATGCGGGTGCGCAGGACTATGCCAGCCAATGCGCCGCATGCCACGGTGCCAACCTGCAGGGTATCGGTGTAGTACCCTCAGTCGCCGGGCAGGGTTTCCTCTCAAAATGGAGTGGTGCCGAGGCGGCGGAATTGTATGATCAGCTAAGCCGCATGCCACCCCAAAACCCCGGCGGACTCAGTGAAACCAGCTATACCAATATTCTCGCTTTTATATTACAGAGTAACGCAATAGCGTCGGAAGCCACGCCTCTGCCCAGTGGTCGCAACGGACTTGCAAATCTACTATTACCTGATCAATCAGAAGATCCGTTTGGCAATGTACTGACAGAGTTAGAACGCACTGGAAGTTCACAATTGCTGGACAACTTACGTCCTGTAACAAATGATATGCTTAATAGCCCTCCTGCCGGTGACTGGATAAGCTGGCACTATAGCCATGACAGCCACGGATTCAGCCCGTTAGATCAGGTCGACCGAAACAGCGTCAGCCGCCTCGGCGAAGTGTGGCGCCTTTCGCTACCGGCAGGCAACAATAATCCGACTCCACTGATTCACGACGGCGTGATGTTTTTCTATACCTTTCCCGATACCGTGATGGCCATAGATGCCGGCTCCGGTACTGTGCTGTGGCGTTACTCCCACGACAGTTCTATCCCATCGACCAGAAAAATGGGCATCGCCCTGCATGAGAACAAGGTGATCGTGCCGACTTCCGACATGCGCATGCTGGCACTGAACGCGCAAACCGGCGAGCTGATCTGGAATAAATCCATCGACACTCAATTGGAAGTAGTGCGAGACGTGGCAGCCTATGACTTGCGTGCGGCACCACTCATAGCTGGCGATAAGATCATCCAGGGCGTTACTGGAAGTATGGTATCCACCGGTGCTTTCATCGTCGCACTGCATGCGGAAACCGGTGAGGAAGCCTGGCGCTTCTACACCCTGGCCAGGCCTGGTGAACCAGGTGGCGATACCTGGAACGATCTGCCGCTGGAAGAACGCCGTGGTGGTTCAGTTTGGATTCACGGCAGTTACGATCCTGAACTGAATCTGGCCTATTTCGGGATTGCACCCACCTATCATACCCAGCCGCTGACCTATTCAGTGAATATCGATGGCGTCAGCAACGATGCCCTCTATACCAATGCAACGGTGGCTTTAAACGCCGATACTGGAGAGCTGGCCTGGCACTACCAGCATATGCCCAATGATCAATGGGATCTGGACTGGGTATTTGAGCGTCTGCTGGTAAACCTGGATATCGATGGCGAGCCTCGCCGCGCCGTGATGAATGTGGGCAAGTCGGCTATCCTGGAAGCAAATGATGCAGCCACCGGTGAGTATCTGTTTTCAGTAGATATGGGGCTACAGAACATCATCACCGCCATCGACCCGGTAACGGGAGAAAAAACAATTAATCCTGACACCTTCCCCAGGCGTGAGGGAGCCTACAACATCTGTCCCAACGCCGTCGGTGCAAGAAGCTGGCCACCGAGTGGCTATAATCCACAGAGTAAAAGACTGTACGTGCCTCTGGTAGAAGGCTGTTTCAAGGCTGGTTCCGAGGGCAATGAATTGCTACTCACCGGTATACCGGTGCAGTTACAGGCTCACCCGGCGAGTGATGATGGCAACATGGGCCGGCTGCAGGTAATCGACCTGGAAAGCAGGCAATTGGCCTGGCGTCATCGACAACAGACGCCAATCATCAGCTCGGTGCTTGCCACGGCCGGTGGGCTGGTCTTTACGGGCGATCTCGACCCTTCATTGAAGGCTTTCGACGAAGCAACTGGCGATATTCTCTGGCAATCCCCGCTGAGTGATGCCCCCAGTGCTGGCATCGTTACCTTTGCGGTGGAGGGCAGACAATACATCGCCGTGGTTGTGGGGCAATCCAATAATCATGTGCGCGACTGGTCAGGGATGTCCCAGGCTTACGCCGCGATCGAAGGATGGGATGTAGAGACGCCACCGCCGGGTCAGGGAGCCGCTATTGTGGTTTTTGCGCTAAGGGCCCTCTGAACGAGTACCCCTATCAAAGATACTGCTTCAGGATTTGCTTCGCTGCACTAATCTTATGTACCTCATCTGCGCCATCATAGATGCGAGCGGCCCTTTCGCTACGGTAATAGCCCGAGATGGAACCAAATAGANCAAGTGGGGGGTGCCCCGGGGGTGAGATCTGGTAGGTAGCGGCTATAGAAAGTTAGGGCGGGGGTTGGCAACTGTAATTATTAGGGGAGGGGGAAAGCCTCCCCGTATCCTCATCATGTCCTAATTATGTTAAATTGCATCCAAAAGTGATCCAATAACCCCAATTATTTGCATTGAACTTTAACCCGCAAACAATGCCGTTAAGCCCCGAACCCACTCACTCTGGCAGGGCCAATTATTTTTGCAAATCCTGGGTCAGATTTGAGTGCAAATCAACAGCTTTAGCCTTCTTTACCCTTACCTCGGACAATTTGTTGATTGAAGCCATTTGGGGGTACCTAGTGGATGTGGTTTAAAATAGACCCCCGATTGTACCCCCCAGTATTGTAAGATTGCAATAGACGATATAAGTCTCTAATAGACCTAACACCCTATAGA
Source organism: Gammaproteobacteria bacterium (assembly GCA_002726655.1). GTDB lineage: Bacteria > Pseudomonadota > Gammaproteobacteria > Pseudomonadales > Azotimanducaceae. The sequence goes on along the minus strand of PBRP01000154.1, from coordinate 10,354 downwards.
TAGGGGCTATTCTAGAGAATGGCTGGACGTAACTGGACGTTTCTAGATTTGAATATGGCGGACCGGACGAGACTTGAACTCGCGACCTCCGGCGTGACAGGCCGGCATTCTAACCAGCTGAACTACCGGTCCGCTACATGCATGCTTGGTGGGTGATGACGGATTTGAACCGCCGACATTCGCCTTGTAAGGGCGACGCTCTCCCAGCTGAGCTAATCACCCTTGCCACAGAGAGAGCGAATTTTACCGGTTCAGCTCCCCATGTCAACAGAAGCATACAAATTGGCCTTAGTCGGTCACCTTTGCAAGCTGATTACTTGCTAGTATGAGTGAAGGCACCATCCCAATCTTCAGGCAAGGGAGTCTGACGCAGGGTTTCGATACGATCGATATAGATGTTGTAGAGCTTGCAATCCGGTTCCTGCTCCAGCAGCGCCTTCAGTTTCTCTTCGGCAGTATCCCATTGTTTATCATGGTAGTCATCCAGCGCTGCGTGAAAACTTTTAACCCTTTCTCGCAACGTCTCATCAGCCGCTTCTTCCAAACATAAGGGTTCATAGCAGTCTATGGCTTTATCTTTACCCTTCACTTTTACCCTATCGATCAGGCGTAGTAGGAAACCATCCAGATCCTTCGCCGTATCTTCGCCTATTAACAGGCGAATCCCGTAAAACTTGGTTAGCCCCTCCAGTCTCGAACCAAGATTTACCGCATCACCAAGTACGGTGTAAGAACGGCGAAAGGTTGACCCCATGTCCCCTACATTCATCATCCCGGTATTAATACCCACGCCCACATTGACTTCCGGCAAGCCTCGTTCCTTGAATTCGGGTTTTAATTCTTCCACTTTATCCAGTATCTGTAGCGCAGCCAGTATCGAATTATGGCGATGATTTTCATCATCCAGCGGTGCGCCCCAGAATGCCATCACCATATCCCCCACGTATTTATCGATCGTGCCGTTATTCTCAAAAATTATGCCGGTGATAGGCGTAAAAAAATCATTCAGCAATGTTTTTAACTGGGTAGCTGTGAGCGCTTCAGAAATGGTGGTAAAACTCCTGATGTCTGAAAACAAGACGCTCAATTGCTTGCTCTCTCCATCAAAGCTGTAGTTATCCGGATCTGCCAACATCTCATCAATATGGGCCGGGGGGACATACTGGTCAAACATGCCTTTAATGGCTTTGCGAGTCTGGCTCTCGCTTAGAAAGCCATAAATCATGTTGGCGCCGGTAACCAGCAAGATGACCAGCAACCACAGCACGATAGAAAAATCCAGTTTATAGACTGCCCAGAGCTGAAAATTTGCCCAGATAGCAGCAGTCAGTAACGCAATTGCAGCCGACGCCATTGAAGCTGCACCTAGAAAGGGTAATATCATCGACATGCCCAGGCCCAACACCGTAATCCCAACAAACATGGCGCCCGCTTCCCAGTCAGGCTTATAGGGGAAGTAGATAGTATCTGGTCTTCGAAATCCCGCAAACGCTGATTCTGTGGAAGATTCACCGGAAGCCACATCTACCGTTATTACCGAGTCAAGCAAGGCGTTCAGCATATTGGCGTGTACTTCCACCCCTGGATAAATCTGCTGCAGCGGCACGGCACGGGTGTCTCCCAGACCCGGTGCACTGGTGCCGACCAGTACCAGGCTATTTTCCAGGGCCGCCTGTTCCTCATCGCTAAGATTGTCGTTCAACACATCAGTTGCAGAGATATACCTGAAGTGCTGATTGTTTCCCAATGAAGAACCGCCAACGAAGGGCACATTCACCTGCGCAAGTCCATCCGTGGGAATTTCATATACGCCGGCCCCCTGACCAACGCGACCCGCTGTCACTACTTCAGTTGCTCTGTATTGCTGGGTGACCAATTCATAGGTTTCGACGAAGTTATATACCCTGATCATTTCCAGAGAAAGAGTCGGATAAAGATTGCTCCCATAGCGAATAACCAATGGTACCCGGCGCACGATACCATCTGCATCCGGCTGTTGATTCATACTCCCATTACCCAGAGCAGCTTCCTGCAATACTTTGATATTTCCGGTATATCCGGACATATCCAGCAAGGTCACTCGGTCGGCCAGTTCTTTACCGATATCGACAAGCGACGGAGGCAATTCGTTGTAAGCGGCTGCAGATTGTGGGTTAAAATTAATCGCCAATACAACATCGATACCACTTTGCATCGCATTAGCGAAATACTGGTCTGAATTTATCTGTGGTTCGAGGATGTCCAGTGTCTCGGAGAAGCCACTGTCCAACTGGGTAAGATCTGTTGGCGCAAGTAAATCCCGAATATTTCTGTCGGCTTCAGGAAATGTGATGTTAAACCCTACCACTAACACACCATCGTCTCTAAGTTTCTCAACCAGGCGACCCACCTTGATTCGGTTCCACGGATACTGGCCCTCCGCCTGTAAGCTCCTTTCATCGAGATCGACGATCACAATCTTGTTTTCCTCTGACTTTTCTGTCTTCGGCATAATACTGAGCCGCTGGTCGTAAATCAGGTACTCCAGGCGCTGTATCAGGGTATCGACAAAAGCGGGGGCACCTAACTGCAACCAGAGGACGAAGATGGTCAATAGAATGCCCAGATAAATAGGACCTCGCTTCCCTTCGCCCATAAAGTGGGAAAGAGACTTATATAGCGTGTGTAGCTGTGATTTTGACATTAAATACTTTGTTAGCGAGTAAGTAGTAAGGTTTTCAGGCTATTCTCTCAAAGCTTATTATATGCCAGTGATTCTGTACATAAAATCAATCTATAGCTAGTATGTTGCGCCTTACAATGAATATCATGGTGCGGCTCGACATTAGATCCAAACCGGTAGATCCGATTTAACAATATGAAGATTTTCAAAGAATTCAGCTTCGAGGCCGCTCACCGTCTCCCTAATGTACCTGAGGATCACAAGTGTGCCCGTCTGCATGGCCATTCTTTTCAAGTTAGAATTACAGTAGAAGGTGACATTGGAGCTAGCACCGGGTGGGTGATGGATTTTGCAGAAATATCCACATCAGTCGAACCAATCAGAAAACAGCTCGATCACTACTATCTCAATGAAATCGAAGGTCTGGATAATCCTACCAGTGAAAATATCGCGCGCTGGATTTGGACAAGGCTAAAGCCATCCCTGTCGCTGATGGTACAAATTGAAATCCGTGAAACCTGCACCAGCGGATGCCTGTACAGTGGTGATTAGCCAGGTGCGTCCCGGACGAGTCTATTTAGCCCCAAATTCAGCAGGTTCAATTGATTCATCTGCCAGCACATTGGGCCTCACCTGTGCTCCCTCCTTTATCAATTGCTTACTAACCATGAACTCCTTGGGACGATTCACACAATCCGCAGCAATCAAGCGCTCCTGATTAAGGTAAAAAAGAGCGAAACCCTTTGTTTCTGCTTTATCCACTGAACCGCGTAACACCAGCTTATCGTAGTCAGTATTCAAACCGGCCATTTGCAGCTTGATATTATATTGATCAGACCAGAACCAGGGCAAAGAATCATAAACCTGTCTCTGTCCACAAATGTTTGCCGCGACAGTCTTTGCCTGGTCAGTGGCGTTCTGCACCGATTCCAGGCGAATTCTTCGCTGGTAGAGCGGCGAATAATGATTAACACAATCACCCGCAGCATAAATATGCGCATTACTGGTTTGCAGGAACTCGTTAACCTGTATGCCATTATCGAGCTCCACCCCTGCTGTTTCGGCCAGTTTAATATTTGGCTCGATGCCAACCCCGACAATCACCACATCACCCTGGTAAGTGTCACCACCGTCGCAAACCAAATTCACCGTGCCACCATCCTCGGTAATGCTGACAATATTAGTAAATGTTTCGATCCGGACATTGTGCTTGTGGTGCAATTCGCTAATAAAAGATGACATCAGTTCCCCGGTTACCCTTTGCAAAATCCGCTCAGCCATTTCCAGCACTACGACATCCATGCCTGAAGTAGCCAGAACAGCTGCCGTTTCCAGGCCAATATAACCACCGCCGATTATTACTGCCTTTTTCCCAACCCTCACTTTGCTTTTCAGCTCCAATACGTCGCGCGCTGTTCTGATATAGAATAGATTTTCTATACCCTCGCCAAGCGCAATTCTCCTGGCTCTGGCCCCGGTGCACAGCGCCAGCGTGTTGTAGGCCATTACGGCGTTATTACTCAGTTCCACTTCCCTTGCAGCCGGATCAATAGACATGACCTCAGTGCCCAGCAATAGGTTGATGTCATTATCCTCATAGAGCTTTTGTGGTCTGAGTAATATTTGCTCCAACTCCTTGGTACCGGCCAGCAGGTCTTTCGACAGCGGCGGTCTTTGGTAGGGCAGCTCATTTTCGTTACTCACCAGATGAATTGCACCCTGCCAACCTGCTCGGCGTAATTGAAGAGCCAGTGTTGTTCCGGCGTGGCTTGCGCCAACTATAATGCAATTTTCTGAATTCAAAATCCTTCCCGCCGATTCAGGCTGGCGCTGCTTTAGCGCCTGATAATTCAATGTGTTTGCGGCAGTTGCCAGTCTATTTCTGTATGTCCAGCCTGCACGAGATAGGCATTGGCTGATGAAAAATGTTTGTTGTTAAAAAATCCACCATGGGCAGAAAGTGGCGAAGGATGAGGCGATTCCAGAACAAGGTGTCGATTGCGATCGATTATTGCCCCCTTCTTCTGGGCGTAAGACCCCCACAACAGAAAAACCAGGTTTTTCCTCTTTTCGTTAAGTAGTTTAACAATTCTGTCGGTAAATTGTTCCCAGCCCTTGCCCCGGTGAGATGCGGCGCTACCGGCCTGGACAGTCAATACTGAATTGAGTAACAACACCCCCTGGCTGGCCCAACTTGACAGACAACCATGCTGCNCCGGTGCTATCGCCATATCAGTGAACAACTCTTTGTAAATATTAAGCAACGACGGTGGAATATCGACGCCCGGTTTAACTGAAAAACAAAGGCCGTGGGCCTGACCCGGCCCGTGATAAGGATCCTGTCCCAGTATAACCACCTTCACCGCATCGAAGCCCGTGCTATTGAGGGAGTTGAAAATTTCATCTCCCGGGGGGTAGATTTTCTTACCCCGGGACTTCTCCCGCAATAGAAACTGTCGAAGATCCTGCATATAGNCTTTTTCAAACTCAGGGGCGAGCGCCTGATGCCAGGAATCGATCAGCTTGACGCGGGATGAACCTGCTTTGCCATCTTCAGACATTGTCGGTGTGGGGTCGCATATGTGGAAACAGCAAAACATCCTTGATTGACGGTGCGTCAGTAAACAACATCACCAGGCGATCGATTCCAACACCTTCACCTGCAGTAGGAGGCATTCCATATTCCAGTGCAGCTATATAGTCCGCATCAAAATGCATCGCTTCATTGTCGCCCGCTTCCTTCTGCGCCACCTGATGCAAGAATCGCTCAGCCTGATCTTCAGGATCATTAAGTTCGGAAAAACCATTTGCTAATTCGCGACCACCAATGATCAATTCAAATCGGTCTGTCACATCGGGATTTGCTTCGTTGCGCCTGGCCAGTGGTGAGACTTCGATTGGATATTCGGTTATGAATGTAGGCTGATCCAGTTCATGCTCCACTTTCTGCTCGAATATTTCCATCACGATCTTTCCCTTGGGCCATTTGGCATCGATATTTACGCCCAAACTTTCCGCCAGAGTAATAACGCTATCTTTGGAACTAAAAGCGGCGCTATCTGTTACGTTACAGTATTCTTTTATAGCGGCTTCAACCGTGAGGCGACCGAAGGCTTTGGAGAAATCGTATTGTGATCCCTGGTAGGAGAGAGTCGTGGCGCCAAATACTTCCTCGGCGATGGTGCGAAACAGGTCTTCGGTGAGGTCCATCAACTCATGATAGTCAGCATAGGCAAGATAAAATTCCAGCATAGTGAATTCAGGGTTGTGCCGCGTGGATAGGCCTTCGTTTCTGAAACTTCGATTCAGCTCGAAGACTTTTTCCAATCCCCCTACCACCAGACGCTTCAGGTAAAGCTCGGGGGCAACTCGCAAATACATATCCTGATCAAGCGCATTGTGATGCGTAACAAATGGTCTGGCTGTTGCTCCGCCAGGAATCATTTGCATCATCGGGGTCTCGACTTCCATAAATCCCAGTGCTTCAAAATATTGCCTGATGCAACGGATAATCTTGGACCGGACCACAAACAATTGGCGNGACTCATCGTTAACTATGAGATCTACATAACGCTGCCGGTAGCGCATTTCCGTGTCACTAAGCCCTTTGTGCTTGTCAGGCAGTGGCCGCAATGATTTAGTCAATAAGCGGAAATTGCTGATGCGAACGCTAAGCTCGCCCTGTCCGGTGCGGAATACCTCCCCCTGCCCACCGATAATATCCCCCAGATCGAGCTGCTTAAGTAATTCTGCCTGCTCCTTGGCAAGGGTTTTGTTATTCATATACAACTGAACTTGACCAGCAGCATCCTGAATCACAACAAAGGGACCGCGCAGTCGAATGACGCGTCCCGCCACGGCAGTCTGTTGCGCCAGTTCTACCAATTCTTCCTTGCCCATAGTGCCGAAAGCTTGCTCCAGATCGCTCGATAATTCGCTGCGGCGAAAGTCATTAGGAAAAGCAACCCCGCGGCTGCGATGCGCGGTTAGCTTCCCCCTTCGATTGGCGATCAGCTTATTTTCTTCACCTGTTGTGGAGTTACTCTCACTCTCAGTGTCTGTCATGACTTGATTCTTATAGTCCCATTTTTAGACTTGCTTCAATAAATTTATCCAGGTCACCATCCAGTACTGCCCCGGTGTTACTTACCTCCACGTTGCTGCGTAAATCCTTGATGCGTGAAGCATCCAATACATAGGAGCGGATTTGGCTGCCCCACCCTATATCGGCCTTTTCATCTTCTATGTTCTGCATTTCCTCTTTACGTTTTAATTCCTCTAACTCATAAAGTTTGGCCTTGAGTTGTTTGATTGCCAATTCCTTATTCTTATGTTGTGAACGCTGGGATTGACACTGAACCACTATGCCGCTTGGTTCATGGGTTAAGCGTACCGCAGAATCAGTCTTGTTTACGTGCTGCCCCCCGGCACCGCTGGAGCGATAGGTATCGATGCGCACATCAGACATATCCAGGCTGACATCTATATCATCGTCTATCTCAGGTGAAACAAAAATAGAAGCGAAAGAGGTGTGACGGCGACTGCCTGAATCAAAGGGCGACTTTCTCACCAGGCGGTGAACGCCAGTTTCCGTTCTGAGCCAGCCAAAAGCATACTCTCCTTCAAGACGAATGGTGGCACTCTTGATGCCAGCCACGTCACCGGCTGAAACTTCAACCATCTCCAGTTTGAATCCTTTTTTCTCTCCCCATCTCAGATACATCCGCATCAACATCTCGGCCCAGTCCTGGGCTTCTGTCCCGCCCGAACCTGCATGAACATCCAGATAGGCATTCGCCGAATCCATGGCGCCCGAAAACATTCTGCGAAATTCAAGTTCTTCCAGCGTGGCCTGCAAACCCAACAGGTCAGTATTGGCTACCTCGAATAGCTCTTCGTCTGACTCTTCTCCGGCAAGTTGTATCAATTCCTTGGTATCTCGAATACCGGCGTACATCTTGTCGATAGTGAGAACAACTGCTGCCAGACTGGAGCGCTCTTTGCCAAGAGACTGTGCGTATTCAGGTTTTTCCCAAACTGTGGATTCAGACAGCTCCAACTCGACTTCGGTGAGCCGGTCTTTCTTCAGCTCATAGTCAAAGATACCCCCTTAGGGTATCCATTCTTGTACTGAAGTCTTTCAACATCGCCAAATGGCTATTTATTTCTAACATCTCTGCGTTACCTGTTCGCTTCAATCTGACTATGAAAGGCCGTATTTTACCTCAATACCCTACAGTTTCCACTTCAACACTGAGAAATAATAACCACTCTGGCTACGGGGAAGTATTTAATCCGGCAAGTTGGAGCAACAGCAAGATCTCTCACATAGCCCATGAAGTGCTATGATTAGTTAAGGCACCTCTGATTCATTGTAGCCTATATTTTATGTTAATAAAAAACGCTGAGCTTACCTGGCTGGAATCAGGCCTGCCCTTCTCCAGACAATTTAACGATGTCTATCATTCTCAAGAAGGTGCATTGGCCGAGAGTAATCATGTATTTCTCAATGGCAATTCTCTGGAACAAAGATGGTTGCGGCAGGGCAGCAAAACCAGCAAATTTATTATTGCAGAACTGGGATTTGGTACTGGACTGAATTTCCTGCTCACTTGGCAACTTTGGAATAATGTCAGCCCCCGCCCATCACATCTTCACTATCTGGCTTTTGAGAAACACCCAATCGACCACCAGTCGCTCACTAAAATGCTGAGTCGATGGAGTTCGCTGTCGGCTTTAAGCGGTTGTTTGTTAAAACTGTACCCTGATCACAGCGCTGGTCTGCACCGACTGGTGCTGGATAAAACCCTCACACTGGACCTGTACTACGGCGATGCCTGCACACAACTGTCCGGTCGCCACGTAACTGATACAACAAAAGTTGATGCATGGTTTCTGGATGGTTTCTCACCCAAGCTAAATCCCCAGATGTGGCGACCCGAACTAATCAGGCAGATTGCCTTGAATAGTAAACCTGGCACCAGTTTGAGTAGTTACTCGGTGGCTGGCAGCGTCCGCTCCGCTTTAGGCGAATGTGGATTCGAGATTACAAAAAACCGTGGCTTCGGCAGCAAGCGGCATATGCTGATTGCCAGCTTCAGTGGCAATCCGACCGCACAGCCAGAGCTGCACTTGGCGGATTATCAACGGCCACCATGGTTTCATTTACCCTTGTATAACATAGAAGCAAAGCGAGCAATCGTAATTGGCGCCGGTCTTGCCGGTTGTAGCACGGCCTATAGTCTAGCCTGTCGCGGCTGGCATGTGCAGATTATAGAACGACATGATGAACCGGCATCGGGCTCCTCTGGGAACAAACAGTCTGCTCTGCAATGTCGCCTGCAGAAAACCGAGTCCCCAGATCATTCTTTCTATCTGCATGCCTATCTATTTGCTGCCAGGCACTACGGCCAGTTAAGTCTGGAGCACGATTTTTCCTGGAAATCCTGCGGCGTACTGCAATTACCTCAGGCGACTAACAAGAAAACGGCCTTGCAGTTTAGTCATCTCGAGAAAAACTATCCTGCCCAAATACTGCAGGAAATCGATGCCCAATCAGCCACCGCTATTACCGGGGTAAATCTCGAGCAGGGAGGTTGGTGGTTACCCCAGGGCGGCTGGCTTGATCCGGGTTTACTTTGCCGCGCCTACCTGGCTCACCCCGGCATCGAGCTGAGGTTATCTACTCCTATCGAGCAACTGGAGCGAAGTAGCAACTACTGGGAGGTTCATAGTGAAGAGGGTGGTGTTTTTACGGCTGAGGTGGTTGTTATTGCCAACAATTATTGCGCCGGAGAATTTGCTCAATCAGCCGGATTGCCCCTGGTCCCGGTCAGAGGCCAGGCCAGCCACGTCCCCAGCACCGCACGGAGTAAAAGCATAAAAACTGTAATTTGCGGAGAAAGGACAATTTTTCCTGCGTACAACCAATCCCATATGCTGGCTGCAAGCTACATCGCAAACGATGAAAATACCGAGATTCGAGCTGCGGAAAACAGTTCCAATCTACTGGGAGTCGAGCATCTGTTTACGGATCCCGAGCAAATTGGCTCATCAATTTCCCATGCAAGGGCTTCTACCAGAGCCAGCAGCATAGATCACAGGCCCATCGTCGGCATGGTGCCGGATGTGAAACAGATGCATGTGGATTATGCGCAGTTAGCGCGCAATGCGAAGTCGTCGGTGACCAGCTCCGGCGCTTACCTGCCGGATCTCTATATCTCTACGGCACACGGCTCCTGCGGTCTGGCTAGCTGCCCGATCAGTGGGGAATATCTGGCCAGCTTGATAAATCAGGATAGCGTACCACTGAACCAGGAACTGATGGATCACATCGGCCCCGCCCGATTTATTATTCGGGATCTGAAAAAACAACGAACTGCTTAAGGGATAAGCGCTATTTACTCATCTTGTGTAAAAAGCGGTAACTACGCGGCACAATGCCCCAGCATCTTCGGCACCGGCAAGCTCTCTGATAGAGTGCATACCCAATGTAGGTACACCGATATCGACTGTGCTAACCCCAATCTTCGAGGCAGTTAAAGGCCCTATGGTGCTGCCACAGGCCATATCGCTACGCATAACAAATGACTGGCAGCTGACACGGAACCTAACCCGCTTTTGAACACACCTCAATCTACCAAAGAAGAGGTGTGAAATGGCAAGACGAAAGCATTACATTTATTACGATGA
>PBRP01000088.1 GCA_002726655.1 Gammaproteobacteria bacterium | reverse complement strand
TCCCACTCGATCGTAGCAGGCGGCTTGCTTGAAATGTCGTAGCTTACTCGCGAGACATCGGCTATCTCATTCATGATGCGATTCGATACCGTCTCCAGTAATTCAGGATCGAGGCGAGCCCACCTGGCGGTCATGAAGTCGATGGTTTCCACGGCCCGCAAAGTGATCACATAGGAATAGCGGCGTGCATCACCCACCACACCAACCGATTTAACCGGTAGGAATACGGCGAACGCCTGGCTGACCTTGTTGTAACAGTCTGCCCTGTGCAGTTCTTCCATAAATATCGCATCAGCCTGACGCAGAATATTGCAGTATTCTTTCTTCACCTCACCGAGCACCCGAACGCCGAGACCTGGTCCCGGGAAGGGATGGCGATAGACCATCTCATAGGGCAATCCCAACTCCAGGCCAATCTTGCGGACTTCATCCTTGAACAATTCACGCAGAGGTTCAACCAGTTGCAGAGTCATATCCTCAGGCAAGCCCCCTACATTGTGATGCGATTTAATGACATGGGCTTTACCGGTTTTTGAGCCGGCAGACTCGATGACATCGGGATAGATGGTTCCCTGGGCTAACCAATTCACGTCCTGCAATTTAGTTGCTTCTTCATCGAAGACTTCGATAAAGGTGTTGCCTATGACCTTTCGCTTCTGTTCGGGATCGTCGATGCCTGCCAGCTTATTCAGAAATTTTTCTTCCGCATCGGCGCGTATGATCTTTATCCCCATGTTCTTGGCGAAGGTAGCCATTACCTGATCGCCTTCATGGAGACGCAACAGTCCATTGTCGACGAACACGCAGGTGAGTTGATCGCCGATTGCCTTGTGCAGCAAAGCGGCGACGACACTAGAATCCACTCCTCCGGACAATCCCAGGAGGACCTTCTCATTTCCTACCTTCTCCCGGACTGTGTTGATTGCATCCTCGATAATACTGGCAGACGTCCACAGCGACTCGCAGCCGCAAATCTCATGTACGAATCGTTCGAGAATACGAAGCCCCTGTAAAGTATGGGTGACTTCGGGATGGAACTGGATGCCATACAGATTTCTCTCTTCATCGCACACCGCTGCGATTGGCGCACTCTCGGTTGCCGCGACGATACTAAAGCCTGCCGGGACTTCAGTAACTTTGTCACCGTGACTCATCCACACATCCAGTTGTGCTGCTCCGCCCTCGGTGAATCGATCTTCTATGCCATCCAACAATTTGTTAGCAACGGTAATATCAACCTGCGCAAAACCAAATTCGGATTTGCTGGACGCCTCCACCTTGCCACCGAACTGTTCTGCCATGGCATGCATGCCATAACAGATGCCCAGTATGGGCACGCCGCAGTCATAAAGAAATTCTGCCGCCTTGGGTGATGCCGAGGCGTGAATCGATTCGGGTCCGCCAGAAAATATCATTCCCAGGGGTGAGAATTCCTGAAGGTCTGTCACATCGACATTGTAATCCCAGATTTCACAGTACACTCCCAATTCACGCACTCGGCGCGCGATCAGTTGAGTATATTGAGAACCGAAATCCAGAATTAGAATTTTCTGGGAATGGATGTTAGCTGTGGTCATTTAATGCTTAAAAGTAGTCTCAATAGAGAAATTGGAAAGGCGACGGCGCTGTTACGACACTCTGTAGTTCGGTGCTTCCTTTGTTATGGAAACATCGTGCACGTGGCTCTCACTCATGCCTGAGGCTGTTATCTTCACGAACTGGGTCTTGGTACGCATTTCAGCAATATCCTTACAACCCGTGTAGCCCATACTGGATCGGAGGCCACCCATCAGTTGCAACACGATCGCCGACATGGGCCCCTTATACGGCACCCTGCCCTCGATACCTTCCGGTACCAGCTTTTCGGTACCAGACTCAATATCCTGAAAATAACGATCACTGGATCCTTGAGAGTGCGACATGGCACCCATCGAACCCATTCCGCGATATGCCTTATAGCTGCGACCCTGGTAAAGCTCGACTTCACCCGGCGCTTCTTCTGAACCAGCCAGCAGACTACCCACCATTACAACATGCGCACCGGCCGCGATGACTTTAGCGATATCACCCGAGTAACGAATTCCGCCATCGGAGATAACGCAGACTTCGGTGCCTTTCACTGCCTCGACTACGTTCGCCACCGCAGTAATCTGAGGGACCCCGACACCGGTAACGATGCGAGTTGTACAAATTGATCCTGGCCCGATGCCCACTTTGATGGCATCGACACCAGCATTGGCAAGGTCTTTAGCCGCTTCAGCCGTCGCGATGTTGCCGCCGATTACCGGGATAAATGAATACTTCGACTTGATGGCTTTCACCCGATCAATCACTCCCTGGTGATGGCCATGTGCCGTGTCCACGACAATCACGTCGACACCGGCTTCTACGATCGCACTGACCCGATCGTCGACATCGGCACCAGTGCCGACTGCCGCCGCAGAGCGTAAGCGGCCGAGTTCGTCCTTGCAGGCATTCGGGTAGTCTTCAGACTTGCGAATGTCTTTCAGCGTAATTAAACCCTTGAGTTCAAAGCCACCATTGACCACCAGTATTTTTTCGATGCGATGGCGATGTAACAGTTCCTTCACCTCATCCAATTCGAAGTCTTCGCCAACTGTTACCAGTTTGTCCTTCGGCGTCATTATGGTTTCGACAGTTGCGTCTAGATTGGCTTCGAAGCGTACGTCGCGACTGGTCACGATACCAGCCAGACCGGTATTATCGATCACCGGCATTCCAGAGATATCGTTCTCTTTCATGAGTGCGATCAGATCACGAATGGTTGCAGTCACTGCAATAGTAAACGGATCTTTAACCACACCACTTTCATATTTTTTAACGAGGCGCACTTCTCGAGCTTGCTTCTCAATGCTCATACTCTTGTGAATCACACCCAAACCGCCTTCCTGCGCCATAGCAATAGCCAAGCGTGCATCAGTAACGGTATCCATAGCTGATGACACCAACGGAATATTCAACGCGATTGACTGCGTCAAATTGGTTTCGAGACTTACTGATTTGGGGAGTACGGTGGAGTGAGCAGGCAGGAGCAGAACATCGTCGAATGTTAAGGCCTCTTCAGCAATACGTAACATAAGATTACCACTATCCGCAAAACGGCATTATACAGATGCGACCTAAGCTTGTATAGCAAACACCCCCACACACTATGTTACATGGGTGTCTGCGCAGTCAATCCTTGCATCCTACGCGAGCAGACTACAAACTATTGTGCGAGAATTAGTTGAGATACCCCTAATGAGCGATTCACCCTCCCCAGAGTCAATCCTGCGACGCTTGCTGCGGGAACCCACCGTGCACTTCTTCGCTATCGCGATTGCGATCTTCGCAGTCTATGGTATTTCACAATCCAGTAACGATAAGCTGTTGGAGATCGATCAGCGGGAAATTGACGCCAGGGTATTCATGCAGGAGATGACCCGTGGAGAGCCTCTAACCGAGGAACAACGCCAATTGATTACCTCACTGTACGTCGAAGAACAGATTCTGGTGCGAGAAGCGATGGCCATGGGTCTGGATAACGATGCCCGCATCCACGACATGCTCGCGCAGAAAATGCGACATGTCCTCAGCGGCAACATTATCCAGCCCACCGCAGGCGAGTTGAATGATTATTACAATGCGAACACGGCCCGCTACCAATCCCTGGCAACGGTATCCGTCGATGAACTGGTGTTTGACAGCCGCGAGGCATTGACGGACCAGCTGCTCTCTCTGCTGGAAGCTGGCGCCGAAGCTCAGCAGTTACTGGAACTGGAAGACGGTAGCCAGGCACCACTTCCGAATGTAAATTCCATTGATCTTGCCAATATTTTCGAGCCGGCGTTCGCCGATACGGTGTTCGCCGCAGAGACTGGTGAGTGGAGCGGTCCCTTCATCAGCAATCGGGGCCAACACTGGTTGCGAATCACTTCCCGAGTCGAGGCTCGCCTGCCGGCCCTGGAGGAAATCACCGATCTTGTTCGTCTTGACTGGATCGCCGAAGAAGAAGAGGGACGCCTGCAGGAACAGGTTGATAAACTCTGGGACGAGTACACCATCATCATCACAGAAGCCGAACAGGAATGAGTACTACCGTGAAAACTCGGCTAATCTCCCTACTCTTATTTATCTCCAGCTGTCTGCTTAGCATTACCAGCTACGCCCATGATATCGATGTCACCGGTGTGGCACGGGTATTCATGGATGAGCTGACGGAGAACCAGTACAGCCTCTCGATCGTGGACCAGCAGGTGCCCCCGTTATTTAATGTTGAGCGAATTCTTCCCCAGCGCTGTGAAGGTCTGGCACCGGGCCGGTTCAACTATCGATTCCAATGCAATCCATCTCTGAATGTTGATGACGTGATCAGCTTTCCCTGGTCATTCCAGGGCGTCGTCATGGTAGCGCGCTGGAGTGACGGAAGTGACGTTTCTGGCTATTTCCCCGGTGACGGGTCATTCGTTCAGGTACCGATGAATGAACTGAAAGCCGGCGCAGCGTCCCTCGGTGGTCTGGCGAAGCGCTATCTGGAATTAGGTGCAGAGCATATTCTGTTTGGGATTGACCACCTGCTCTTCGTGCTGGGATTACTCCTGTTGCTGCAGGGATTCTGGAAACTGATTCAGGCCATCACCGCGTTCACCGTAGCACACAGCATCACCTTGGCCTTTGCAGTTCTGGGAATCTTTCCAGTGCCTAATGCCCCTATCGAAGTGCTAATTGCCCTTTCAATCCTGTTCCTGGCCAGAGAAATTATCATGGGGCAACGAGGTGAAAAGACCCTGGTGCATTCCAGACCTTGGATAGTCGCCTTCGTGTTCGGCCTGTTTCACGGATTTGGTTTTGCCGGAGCTCTCGGCGAGCTCGGCTTGAGTGACGCCGACATCCCACTCGCCCTGTTATTTTTTAATCTCGGCGTAGAAGCAGGGCAAGTCGCCTTTATTGCCGCCTTGATCGCGCTAAACATTGTTTTCAACAGGTACCTGGCGCACTTGTTTTTCAGTTTTCAAAAAGGGCTGGCCTATGGTCTCGGTGGAATTGCTACCTACTGGTTCATCGAGAGATTGCCCGCTCTGGTTATTGTTTGAGAGCTTCAGCGTTATTGATTGAGAGGTGCAGCGTTACTGTTGCTGGTATTGCTGGTGGCAGGATTCGCACGGGGGATAAAGCGCGTCATTCCCGGCGGCAAACAATGCCTCTTCGTCTTTCTGGCCCACTGCTGTAATAACCGCTCTTGCAGCGGCAATCATCTGATTATTATAAGTCTGCCAATCTGCCTCGCTCGCCGCAGCCTGCTCAGCGTCACTGGCTCCGCCGCTAGTAAGCAGATTTCCAGCCGCGATGACGGTCAGCGCAGCATTCTCGATTTCCAGCCACTCGGCATCGGTCTGCAGCTCATAGGCCCCCCAGATCGTGGCAGTCATTGGCGTAATTATCGCGGTCATAATTTGCATGACTGTCAGCAAGGGCTCAGCAGCCGGATCATCCTGTAACTGTGCGGGCTGGGCTACGAAAAGAAGCAGTAAGCTAATGAATATAATGACTTTTTTTGGCACAACTATTTATCCTCGAGTCGAATCCTGTATTATTCTCACAGAAAATTGAGTGAAGCAAGTGATATAAATCAAGCGATACTCTAACCGTTGGCCGTCATTTTAGCCCTGTCCGGGCGCTGTAAAATCATCCCAACGGAACTCAATTCGTTAAACATTTTATCGCAAATCTGCTTTAATCTGGCTATCAATGTCGGGTAGTGCGAGATTTGCCACAAGCATATCAGCTTGATGTCGCCCCGCTCGCTTCACTACATTCCAAGTCGGGTATTTTGCTATGCGAAAATTTTCTGTATTAAGTGTTTGTGTGCTCACGGTATCACTGCTGTTCGGCAACGCTGCTTACGCAGATATCTGGGACGAAGTTGAACACGGCTATGCAGACAGCAATGGCGTGAATATCCACTATGCGACTATTGGCGAAGGGCCACTGGTGGTAATGGTCCATGGCTTTCCTGATTTCTGGTATAGCTGGCGCCATCAGATGGAAGGCTTGAAAGATAGTTACAAGGTCGTCGCAATCGATCAGCGTGGTTACAACCTGAGTGGCCAGCCCGAAGGCAACAGCAACTATAACATGCAATATCTGGTATCGGATGTTGCTGCAGTGATTAATCACCTGGGTGAAGAAAAGGCTACCATTGTCGGTCATGATTGGGGTGGCTCAGTTGCCTGGCAATTTGCTTTCAATGTCCCGCAGATGGTCGACAAACTGATCATCCTCAACCTGCCCCATCCCAACGGCATCGCCAGGGAGCTCGCCACCAACACCGAGCAGCAGCAAAATAGCGGCTATGCACGCACCTTTATAGAAGGCTCACCCTCCGATCCAGATATCCTGTTCGGTGGCCCCATGACTGCCGAGAGTCTCTCTTTCTGGGTAGCAGATCCAGTAGCCCGTCAGCGCTACACAGAAGCCTTTGCTCAATCCAGCTTCGATGCCATACTGGCTTACTACAAGCAAAACTACCCGCGCGCCGATCCCAGTGCTTCGACACCACCACCGGCACCACCATCGGCACCCCAAATCAATATTCCCCTGCTGGTTTTCCATGGCTTACAGGACACCGCATTGCATTCGAATGGGCTGAACAACACCTGGGACTGGAACGATGCCGACACGACCATCGTTGCCGCCCCCACCGCTAATCATTTTGTACAACAGGACGCAGCAGAATTAGTAACGTCTACAATGCTATGGTGGTTAAAGGCACGCGAGTAGCACACTGTCATGAATTCCATAATCTACCCAACCACCAATCTCAAGCATGTGGAAGAACTCAATATCGTGCGAGGCGAAGGCATCTATGTCTACGATGCCGATGGCAGGCAATATCTGGAAGGATTGGCTGGACTCTGGTGTGCCTCACTCGGCTACGGCAATGAAGAACTGATCGATGCCATCAACAGCCAGCTGAAGACGCTGTCCTATTCCCATTTGTTTGGTGGCCGCACTCATCAGGTAGTGATGGACCTGGCGGACAAATTGACCGGCATGGTGCCACTGGAGAACGGCAGGGTCTTCTTCGCCAATTCCGGCAGCGAAGCGAACGATTCTCACATGAAAATGCTGCGCTACTACTTCAACGTGACTGGCGAGCCACAGAAGAAAAAAATTATTGCCCTGGAACGTTCCTACCATGGTGTAACCATGGCGTCGGCGGCGCTGACCGGGCTGCCAGCCATGCATACCCACTTCAGTCTACCTGTGGAGGCCCTGGGAATCCTGCGCGCCGATTCGCCACACTATTATCGTGGCAGGCAGGAAGGTGAAACCGAGGGTCAGTTCACCGATCGCCTCATCGAAAATCTCGAACGCCTGATATTGGCAGAAGGTCCAGAGACGATCGCGGCTTTCATTGCCGAACCCATCGGTGGTGCCAGCGGTGTCATCGTGCCACCGAAGGGCTATTTTCCCGAAGTACAGAACCTGCTCACCAAGCACGACATTCTGCTCTGGACCGATGAAGTGATCTGCGGATTCGGTCGTACCGGCAACGACTTCGGGTGTACCACCATGGGATTCACTCCGCAGCTAATGAGCCTGGCCAAACAACTGTCGTCGGCCTACATTCCAATCAGTGCCTCAATCATTCCCGATTTCATGTACCAGGCCATGGTGGAGCCGAGCGCACAGGTTGGCGTGTTCGGCCATGGTTACACTTATAGCGGCCACCCGGTTGCCTGTGCGGCAGCACTGAAGACTCTGCAGATCTATGAACGGGATAATCTGTTTAGCCATGCTGCGACAATGGGCGACTATCTGCAGACCCGGCTGAACACCCTGGCAGACCACCCGCTGGTGGGCGAAGTCCGGGGCAGAGGACTGATCGCCGCCGTGGAACTGGTAGCCGACAAGCGCAGCGGTGCGAGTTTCGATGATGGCAGCGTCGGCGCATTTGCCAAGCAGGCCTGTCAGAATCTTGGCCTGCTCATTCGCGCCGTGAGCGGCAATTCGATTGCATTCTGCCCTCCGCTTATCATCGACAAGGCTCAGATAGATGAGATGCTCGACAAATTCAAGCTGGCGTTACAGGATACACTCGATCATGTGCAGTCCTTAGGATTGATTAAGAATTGAACTTCAACAAGAGAATATAACAATGATTAGAATAGTGAGACCCGCTACCTTTATCTTTTTGGCAGCTACTCTTATCGGCTGCGGTCAGGAAGAACCGGATCAGAACACCGCGTCGAGTCCGGTTCAGGTCGATCTGATTCTAACCAATGGCAAGGTGTTAACAGTCGACGGCAGTTTTTCCATTCACAACACAGTAGTTGTAGACGACGGCCGCATCATAGAGACCGGTCCGGTTAGCATTACAGAGAACTACGATCCCGCGTCAGTGGTTGACCTGCAGGGCAAGACCCTGATGCCGGGTTTCATCGATTCCCATACCCACATCCGAGGCCGTCCTCAACGCTATATCGAATTAGGCGATGTGACTTCGATTGCCGAGATCCAGGACTTGATTCGTGCCAAGGCGGCTGAAATGGGTGAAGGGGAATGGATTACCGGCTATGGCTGGTCAGAGGACGAACTGGCGGAGGGGCGTAGACCCTTACGGCAGGATCTGGACCTGGCTGCGCCAAATAATCCTGTCACGCTCACCCGTGCCGGCGGTCACAGCGCGGTAGTTAGCAGCCTGGCATTGGAACTGGCTGAAATCACCGATGCAACGCCCGACCCCGAAGGTGGTGTAATCGAGCGAGACAGCAACGGTGCCGCCAATGGCATAATCCGCGAGCGGCAAAACATCGTAGGGCGCCTGGTGCCGGATTCCACCTACGAAGAATTGTTAGCCAGCCTTGAGGTCAACCTCAATGACCTGTTGAGCAAAGGCATAACCAGTATCATCGACGCGTCGAAATCTCCTCGTCAATATGCGATGTGGGAAGAGTTATATGAAAGCGCGGAGTTGGAACTACCAAGATCCGCCATCCAGTTTCAGTGGCGTAATCCGGAGGCGATTGCCGAGGTGAAGGCGCGCGTCGGCGATGGAACCGATTTTCTGAAAATAGGTCCCATCAAGGTATTCGCCGATGGTGGCTTCACAGGCCCCGCCGCCTACACTCTGGAGCCCTATCTGAATCAGGGCGACTATCGTGGTTATCTCAATATGCCCGAGGATGAGCTGATCGCCCATCTGAATGAGATTCACGATGCCGGCTGGCAGATGGGCATCCACGCGATCGGCGATGCCGCCATCGTTTTGGTGGTTAATGCACTGGCTGATGCCCTGGAACGCAACCCGCGTCAAGATCATCGCCATTACCTGAATCATTTTTCAATGCGCCCGCCAGACCTCACCATGGAACTGATGGCGGATCATGACATTCATATCACCCAGCAGCCCAATTTCACCTATACGTTGGAAGGGCGTTATGCGGCCAATCTGGATGGTTGGAGATTGGACCACAACAACCCACTGCGTTCGCCAATGGACCATGGTATTACCGTAGCAATTTCCAGTGACATTCTCCCCACCGGTCCTATGGTCGGACTCTATGCCGCCGTTACACGCAAAGGCATGAGCGGTGTAGTCTATGGACCCGATGAGGCGATCACTATCGAAGAGGCAATCAGGGGATATACCCTCACCGGCGCCTACCTCAATTTCGAGGAAGACCTTAAGGGCTCACTGGAAGCCGGTAAATTCGCAGATATGATCGTCCTGTCTGCAGACATTCTAACTATCGAACCCGAACGCATAATGGACATCGAAATTGAACAGACCTATGTGGATGGCAAGCTGGTTTTCGAGAAGGAATAGGTATTCTTCACTGCATGATTTTGAATAATTCAAGTGGTTGGGCACGCCATGAGTGACTATGTTAAGAAATTCACTGCGGCAGACGAATTCTATTTTAAGGAAGGCTGCTTCATCATCGAAATGTCAAATGATCCCGATGATGCCGACGTCTCTGTCGCACAGGCCCGCCTCGAAACAGGTCAGCAAACCAAGTGGCACTGGTTGAATGACACCTTTGAACGCTATGTGATACTTCAGGGTGAGGGGCTGGTTGAGGTAGGCGCAGAAGAACCCACGGAGGTGTATGCCGGGGACACCGTGCTAATCCCTCCACAGACCCGGCAGCGGATAAAAAACATCGGCACCGCCGACTTGAAGTTCCTGGCAATTTGCTCACCGAGATTCAGCCACCGCAACTACCGTAATCTTTAAGAAGGGACTGCCGTGTTGGTCAAAGGCTTGGGTCGGGAACGGCGGCATCCGGTATTGTTTGCTCGATTGGCAATTCAAGAGCGTAAATATATTGTTGCAAGGCCGGTAGGTCGCTCTTGAACTCAGAGACTGATTTGAAATAGCTGATCAGGTCGTCAGAATTCTTTGGTACGGCAAGCCGACGGCCCGCCTGTACGGTGAACACGTCGTCGCCTTCTATTAACAGGCTCGCAATATGTGCTCCGTAATAGTCGGAGATGCCAGTATCTATAACCAGCACCCTGCCATCGAAACGCGGCACTACAGTACCCAAACCTGGCGTGTGGCCGAGCACCAGTCGATCGACGTCATAAAACTCAAGCACAGCTTCCAGGTGTCCCTGTTCCGGTGCTTCTGCGCCTCTGGCCAGGCCGCGGTACCACAGGGGTCCTTCATCAGCCGCAGATAAGCCGGGCGCTTCGCCCAACTCGCCGTTTGAGAGTATTGAAAATACTGTTGGTTTGAAAATTCACGGCACACCGATAAGCCTGCGCGCCTATTGCCTGGTATTCATCTATATATTTCCTTTCGTATTCATTCCTATCCTAATCAACGACCTGTCCGGCGATTCACGGCTTTATTCTGATCTCTCTGTACAACGTACAAGACACCATGGAAGATCCTTTCGATCAGGTTGGCCTGGATGACATCAAGCTGGAAGAGTTTCATTTCAATAAGACCAGCCCGTTATTGGAAAAGCCCTAATCGACTGTTCTGTGATCTTCTGATTCAGATCAACTCTCTACACTTGCTGCATCTTATTCAGAAGGGTAATATGCCCGTCGAAATCCATCTACTCGGAAGCTGGCCGCTAGCGGGCATGCTTTCAGTCAAATACTAAGCAGACGGGGTACACTCTATATGATGGACTTTTTGCTGGCAGTGGAAAATAGTGGCTTTTCCATGTTCTTAAAACAGAGTTCCACTGGCTACGTTGCTATTCTGGCTTTTCATACTGTTGGTTTAGCTTTTCTCGTCGGTGTCAGTGTTATCTTCGCGCTGAGGATATTGGGAGTTACGCCTGGCATCCCCCTGAAACCACTGCAGGGTTTCTTCCCGTTAATGTGGGTTGGACTCTCGATTAACCTTCTTACAGGTTCTTTGATGCTAACCGAGTATCCAAGCGATTACTTTGTCGATTTTTCCTTTTATATGAAACTGAGCTGCGTGATACTCGCCCTGGTAATGCTCAGGAAAACGCAGGCCCTGGTGTACGGTGAGGGAGTGGACCCAGATACGGCCGCCGAATCCGGAGAAGTTCAATTGAGGGTGCGCATAATGCTTTGTGCCTGGGTGATAGCTATTTGGGGCGGCCGTGTGACGGCCTATAGCATCCCGACAAAATATCAAACCCTTGCTGCCTTGCTGATCTTCTTAACTATTGCACTGTTCATCATTCGATTTATTGGCCGCAAAATCGGCCTGATAGGTGCGCCGACGCAAGCTCACCGGTCTGGGAGTTAACACCATGTTTGGATTGCCTGAAACATTTCTTCAACTCGCCTTTGTCGAAACCTTTATCATGGCATTTCGCTGGGTATGGCCGCTAAGTGAGTTCTTACACTTTGTAGGGCTGGCGCTCCTGGTTGGCATTGTAGGTCTTTATGACGCGCGCTTATTAGGCGTGGCACCACAAATGCCCGTTGCCCCATTGCGACAACTACTTCCCTGGGCTGTGCTTGGTTTTTGCCTCTGTGTATTCACAGGATTACTTTTTGTTACAGGCCTGTGGACTAATGTGCAAGTCCATCCCCTGGAAGCAATAGCATTTGATACCTTCCTACAAATTAAATTGTCATTCATCGGCCTGGCGGGAATAAATCTGCTTGTGTTGTATCAGAGTGGTATATCGGACGAAGTCGATAAACTGGGGCCCGGTGATGATGCATCAACTAAAGCCAAGATCATCGCTGCCTCATCACTGTTCCTGTGGGTCGGAGTCATTTATTGGGGTCGCCTGATTCCCTGGGGACTGTGAGTTGAAAAGTGTGGAGCTCAGCTCCACCTGAGTAAGGAGATTACAATGTCTAAAGGTTGGATTAATTTCGCATGCGTACTGATCGCCGCTGGGTGCTTGTTCGTATTCGCCACTTCCTTCTTGATGTACTAATACTACACAGGCTTGAACATTATTAAAGTAATCAAGCCTGGCTAACACGGCGGCCTTCCTGGCCGCTAAATCTTTCTCTGAAACAGGCTTATGTGTCTACAAATGTGGCACTGCTTTTTTTACTCCATTTAATTTAATTCAATGCTTCGATCCCATGTTGCAAAAAATTAGTCTAATGGCCCTCCTGCTTGGCCTATCGCTGCTAACGCTGCACGCTAGCGAGGCTCGCCGAGCCGATCTCCAATCGACGACAGATAGCGGAATTTCAGTGGAAATCTACAGCCAGCTTTCTCCACTTGAGATAAATCGCATACATAGCTGGAAACTAGTCATTCACGACGCCGCAGGAAATCTGCTCAGCGGTGCTGAGCTTACTTTGACTGGTGGAATGCCGGATCACGATCATGGGATACCCACATTACCCCAGTTCACCGAGCGAGCAGACGCAGGCGTCTATTCTCTGCAAGGGATACGATTTCACATGCCGGGCAAATGGCAGATTGTCCTGTCAATCACTAACGCCGGTGAAACCGAGCGTGTGTTGATCGACTTCCAGTTATGATGAAGAAGCTGGGTCTATCGGTACTGCTACTGGGAGTCGCACTAGTTGCGGCCTGGAATTTCGTTGCTATTCCCGGTTCCAATTCATGGAGCGCCGAAGAATTACAGCTGATCAACTCACTGTCGATCGAGCGCCTTGCACCATTACCAGCTGATCCCAGCAACCGAGTTGCCGATCTGCCTGCGGCGGCGGAGTTCGGTCACAGGCTCTTTTTCGACACCAGATTGAGTGGCAATGGATCGATTGCTTGCGCCACTTGCCACCGGCCTGAACTGATGTTTACCGACGCTTTCCAAATGGCGATGGGAGCGGCGCCTGGTCCTCGCCACACGCCCAGCCTGGTGGGCCTGTCCCACAGTCCCTGGTACTACTGGGATGGCCGTAAGGACAGTCAATGGGCACAGGCATTGGCGCCGCTGGAAGCCGCGATAGAGCACGGCATCGACCGACTGCAAGTAGCCAGGTTGATCGACTCCGATTCGAGCTACCGGCAAATGTATAACGCCCTGTTCGGCGCATTGCCGGTGATACCCGCGACACCGCTGGCGGCTTCCCCGCTGGGCGATGAGCGGGAGCAAATAAACTGGAACAGTCTGAGTGGCGCACAGCAAAACGAGGTATCTCGAGTATTTGCCAATCTGGGCAAGGCAATCGCCGCCTATGAGCGGAAACTGATGCCAGGTGCTGCTCGTTTCGATGCGTATGCCAGGTCCATTGCTGCAAGCAGCGAGCTTGATCAAGGGGATATTCTATCCAGTAATGAGCTTGCGGGTCTGCGACTGTTTATCGGCAAGGCCCAATGTGTCAGCTGCCACAATGGACCCCTGTTTACCAACCATGAATTCCACAATACCGGCGTATTATCAATAGCCGGCCAGCTCCCCTCGATGGGCCGCTACGATGGTATTCGTACAGCTCGCAGCGATCCGTTTAATTGTCTAGGTGAGTTCAGTGATGCCGAGCAAGCGGATTGCATCGAACTGCGTTTCGCCCGGGATGACAATTCCCTGGTTGGCGCCCAGAAGACCCCGACACTGCGCAATGTCTCGTGGACAGCCCCCTATATGCACGGCGGCCAGCTTGCGACTCTGGCCGCTGTTCTGAATCACTACAATGAAGCGCCGCTGTCGATGTTGAGCCACAATGAAGCTAAACCGCTAGCATTAAGACCGGTTGAACGAAGGCAGTTAGAAGCTTTTATCAGGACCCTGAGCGCACCGCTGGCCACCGAACCGAAGTGGCTGGCTCCTGCGGTGGAATTTACGCAGTCCAATTGACGGTGCTGGACTATTCGGGAAGCGCGAAGACCCAGATTACACCCCCCTGCGGGACGAATGTGCTGGTACCACGCTGTTGATCTATACGAGCCGTCATGCCTGCCGCGTCTACGCCCCATCCCGATTGAACGGCCACGTATTGCCTGCCATCGACCGAGAAGCTTGAGGGCACACCGATAATTCCAGAGTTAGTGCGAAAGCGCCATAGCTCTTCACCCGTGCTCGCATCGTGGGCACGAAAAAACCGGTCGCTGGTGCCACCGCTGAACACCAGATTGCCACTGGTGGTGAGGATGCCACCCCAGTTATGCGATTCAAATTCACGGGTCCATACTTCTTCACCCGTATTCATGTCCCAGGCCTGGATTTCACCGATATGCTCCGCAGTCTCGGGAACCGTCATCTGAGTCCTGGCGCCGGTAAAGGAACTACCGGGCATATAGGTAACCTCGCGACCTTCGACGATGCCACAGTGGTTATCATTGGCTGGAATGTAGAGAAGACCCGTTTCAGGGTTATAGGCCGCTGGTGGCCAGTCCTTACCACCCCATAGTGAAGGGCAGAAGGAAGTCTCGGAGCCGGTAACAGGTTTGTGTTCCGGATCATAGCTCGGCCGGCCGGTCTCTGGATGAATACTCGCGAAGGCGTTCTGGTAGACATAAGGCTCTGCATCGATGAAGCCGATGGAATCGGCACTGCGTTCCAGCGTCCACAAATAGCCATTGCGCCCGGGGTGTACGAGCGCGTTGATTTCCCGACCGCTGCGCTCCACCGGCATCAGGATAGGGGTGGAAACTTCGTCCCAGTCCCAGGATCCATTCCAATGGTATTGATGATGAGCACGTATTTCACCGCTCTCGACGTCGAGGGCGAGCACCGAGTTGGTATACAGATTATCACCGGGTCGTTGATCGCCTATCCAGGGTCCCGGGTTGCCAGTGCCAAAATAGCCAAGCCCGAGTTCGGCGTCGTAGTGACCGGGAACCCACACCGCCGCTCCGCCGGTACGCCAGGACTCGCCAGGCCAGGTTTCATTGCCGGGTTCACCTGGCCCGGGGACTGTGTAGCGGCGCCATACTTCCTCTCCAGTCTCGGCATCCAGGGCTACCACAAAGCCGCGGATTCCGAGTTCGCCACCGGAGGCTCCCACCATAATCTTGCCGTCGATGGCCAGCGGCGCCATGGTAATGTAGTAACCGAAGCTATTGTCCTGCACCGTGGTATCCCACACTTTCTCACCGCTAGCCGCATCCAGCGCTACCACGCGTGCGTCCAGAGTCGCGGTGTAGACCTTGTCATCGTACAGTGCCACACCCCGATTGGTCCGGTGGAATGCTATCAATGACGGCGGCAGATCGTGCTGATAGCGCCACAACATCTCTCCAGTAGCGGCATCCATCGCATAGACAAGGTTGCCGGGTGTAGTGACGAACATGACACCATCATTGACGATCGGTGGAGACTCGTGACCACCATTCACCCCAGTGGAAAACGTCCAGACTGGCTCTAACTCACTAACACTGTCTGCGTCGATCTGATCCAGTGGGCTATAGCCCCACCCGTCCAGCGTGCCACGGTAGGAAAGCCAGTTCCGGTCCTCAGGGTTCACCAGTCGCTCATCCGTCACGCGAGAGTAGTCCGGGAAGGGCAATTGTGCCTGGGCTGAAAAAGGCATCAGGCAAAGCACCGTCGCAGCGGTCAGGATTCGGATTGGTAAAACAGCAGTCATGAGAATTCCCCTGTGATTTCAGCTAGAGAAAGATATTCTGATGGGGCTGCTTTGTCCAGCCAAGGAATAGACGTAAAATCAGGGTACGGCCGCTTCGGTTAAACGTCAGGAAATGCGTTGTTGGCTTTCAAACCAAGGAAATAAAATGGCGATTGATCTATTTCCAGGGATTGGTAGGAATTAACCATCCATCTCACCGATGTAATGAGTGGCCATCTCTTCATAAATCCCCCATTTCTGGTTGATCATCCGCTGAGCCAGAGCCATCAATCGCGCACCTTCTTCCGGGTTGCTGCGCCCGATGCCACTGAAGCGGGTTTCATTTTCGGCGTACTCTTTGAAGGCGACATCCGGACGCGTCGAATCCAGGATGAAGGGGTTGCGATCGCTAACCCTCAATTCCGGATTGTAGCGACACAGAGGCCAGTACCCTGACCGAACCGCCATCCGTTCCTGGGTCAGGCTCTCTTCCAGGTCGTAGCCGTGGGCGATACAGGGGCTGAAGGCAATTATAATCGACGTACCTGGATAGGCTTCGGCTTCGCGAAAAGCTTCCAGGCTTTGCTGGGAATTAGCACCCAGTGCCACACGCGCTACGTACACATTGCCATAAGAGATCGCCTGCAGGGCCAGGTCCTTCTTGGAGACAGTCTTGCCGCCGGAGGCAAACTTCGCAGCCGCACCCAAGGGTGTCGACTTCGATTGCTGGCCACCGGTATTCGAATATACCTCGGTGTCGAGCACCAGAATATTCACATCCACACCACTGCTCAAAACGTGGTCCAGACCACCTGCCCCGATATCATAAGCCCAGCCGTCGCCTCCCACGATCCAGATGCTGCGCCTGACAAGATGGTCCACTACCGACAGCAGGTTTTTGGCGCGCGGATCGTCCATGCTTTGCAAGCTTTCTTTAAGGATCACCAGACGTTCCCGTTGTGCACAAATCTGGGATTCCAGTTTTTGTGGCGCAGAAATCAAATCATCTACCAGGCGTCCATCCAGCTCTTCCTGCAGCGCCTGAAGTTCCTGCCTGGCCAGCGCCAGATGCTTGTCGGCAGTAATCCGGTAGCCGAAGCCAAACTCGGCATTATCTTCAAACAAGGAATTCGACCAGGCGGGTCCCCTGCCAGCCTCATTCTTGGACCAAGGCGTGGTCGGCAGATTACCACCGAAGATGGAAGAGCAACCCGTGGCATTGGCCACCATCAGGCGATCGCCAAACAGTTGCGTAATCAAGCATAGGTAAGGTGTTTCACCACAGCCGGCACAGGCGCTGGAGAATTCGAATAGCGGTTCGAGGAATTGCACGCCGCGCACGTTGGAGAAATCCACCCTGGCACGATCGTTATAGGGAATAGTATCGAAATAGTCGACGCGGGTTTTTTCTACCTCGACGTGTTCATAGTGGGGCAGCATGTTAATGGCACGCGGTCCGTTTGCTGTCTCGGTATGCACTGGACAGGCATCGACACACACAGCACAACCGGTGCAATCCTCCGGATAGACTTGCAGAGTATAGCGAGTCTCTGGAAAGCCGCGCGCCTCCACACCAGTACTCTTAAACTCATCCGGAGCGTCCTTAAGGACATCCATGTGATAAAACTTGGCGCGAATGGTGGCATGGGGACACACCATCACACAGTTGCCACACTGAATACACACATCCGGCTCCCATACCGGAATTGTCTGTGCCAGGTTGGTCTTGTCGTAGCGAGAGGTGCCGGTCGGATAGGTGCCATCCGCTGGTAACATGCTCACGGGAATCAAATCACCCCTGCCCTGCATCATCTCCATGGTGACTTCTTTAACGAACTGAGGAGCGCGTTGCTTGATGGCATCTACCTGCATATCATCCTCTGCATCCACCTGCTCGGGTAGTTCGATTTTTTGCAGATTTTCCAGCGCCTTGTCGATGGCGTCAAAATTTTTCTGAACGACTTCCGGACCTTTGCGAGTATAAGTCTTCTCTACTGATGATTTGATCTTGGCAACGGCTTCGTCCCGCGGCAGTACGCCGGAGATGGCGAAGAAGCAAGTCTGCATGACCGTGTTGACGCGTCGACCCATGCCGGCAGCCCGCGCTACTTTGGTGGCATTGATGGCGTAGAAATTAGCTTTCTTGTCGATCATCTGTTGCTGCACATCGCGCGGAATCCTGTGCCAGATGTCATGTGGCTTGTGTGGTGAATTGAGCAGAAAGGTTCCACCCTCCTCCAAATATTGCAGCATGTTGACCGACGACATATAAGGATAGTTATGGCAGGCTATGAAGCTGGCATTGGTGATCAGCCAGGGCGAATCGATCGTGTCTGGTCCGAAACGAAGATGAGAGACTGTCTGGGATCCTGCTTTCTTAGAGTCATAGAAGAAGAATCCCTGGGCTTGTAATTCGTCTTCGTTGCCGATAATCAGAATATTATTCTTCGCCGCGCCCACAGTACCATCGCCGCCGACACCGAAGAAAAGGCAGCGTTTTACGGTTGCCGGCTCGATGTCGAGATCATTCTCATAATCCAGACTGGTGTTGCTGACATCGTCGTTGATGCCAATCGTGAAACCATTCTTGGGCCTTTCTACACTGAGCTCTTCAAAAATTCGTTTAACCATCGGTGGGGTAAATTCTTTACCGGACAAGCCGTAACGACCGCCGGTGATCTTCGGCATGTGAGCGATCTCGCCCGCTGCATAGGACTGGCTGATCTGCGAGACCACATCCAGATAAAGTGGCTCACCGACCGAACCCGGTTCCTTGGAGCGATCCAGCACAGCGATGTGCTCCACCGTAGTTGGCAACGCCGCTAGGAAATGCACGGAGCTAAACGGTCGGAACAGGCGTACCGCCAGCACGCCCACTTTCTCATCATTCTGCAGCATGACCTCGGTCATCGCCCTGGCGGTCTGCACTGCGGAGCCCATCAAAATGATGACGCGTTCGGCGTCCTCGGCACCGAAGTAATCGAAGAGCCGGTATTCCCGGCCGACAATCCCGGCGAAGCGATCCATTTCCTCCTGCACGATGCCGGGAACGGCTGCGTAATAGGGATTTACCGTCTCCCTTGACTGGAAATAGGTATCTGGATTCTGAGCCGTTCCTCGCATCACCGGATTGTCTGGATTGAGTGCCCGGCTGCGATGCTCCCAGACAGTTTGATCGTCGATCATGGCGCGAATCTCGCCGTCTTCTAACAGGCAGATCTTGTTCAACTCATGGGATGTTCGGAAGCCATCGAAGAAATGTATGAAGGGTACCCGTGCCCGTAGCGTCGATGC
Source organism: Gammaproteobacteria bacterium (assembly GCA_002726655.1). Taxonomy (GTDB): domain Bacteria; phylum Pseudomonadota; class Gammaproteobacteria; order Pseudomonadales; family Azotimanducaceae. The sequence continues at coordinate 29,571 of PBRP01000088.1, read as the reverse complement.
CTGAGCAATCAGTGCCATGTCTTGGGTTTCCTGCACCGAGTTCGAAGCCAACTGGGCAAACCCGGTAGCGCGCACCGCCATGACATCCTGGTGATCACCAAAAATTGATAAGCCCTGGGCTGCTAAGGAGCGTGCCGCGACATGGAACACAGTAGGGGTCAACTCACCGGCAATCTTGTACATATTGGGGATCATCAATAACAATCCCTGGGACGAGGTGAACGTGGTACTCAGCGCACCAGTCTGCAGCGCACCGTGCACTGTGCCGGCGGCGCCACCCTCACTCTGCAGTTCGGTAACGGTGGGCACATTGCCCCAGATATTGACTTGCCCCTTCGCGGACCAGGCATCCGCCAGTTCCGCCATGGCAGATGACGGAGTGATCGGAAAGATGGCACAGACTTCGTTGGTCTTGTAGGCGACTCGAACGGTCGCTTCGCTGCCATCCATTGTGACCTTCTTACGCCCGGACTGTTTCTTGCGCCCCGTGCCCTTGATCACCTGCAGCTGATTCACGTGGTTTCCTCCCTGATCGCCACGATTCTGGGATCATCCGGCTGCGCCATCTCGATGGCATGGCAGGGGCACTGCAGGAAGCAGGCACGGCATCCGATACAGAGGTCGTAGTTGTACTTGTACCGATTCCCCTTACCAAGTTTGATGACCGCATTCTCAGGGCAGGCACCGTAGCAGCCGTCACACTCGAAACAATTGCCACAGGAATAGCAGCGCTGTGCTTCGAACACTGCCTGTTCTTCTGAAAGCCCCTCGATCACTTCGTCGAAACCACTGACGCGCTGCTCGATAGCGATGCTGGGTTGCACCGAGACATCGGCATCGGTCTTGTACCAGAGCTGTAACTTGTGGTACTCCACCAGCGAGTGTTTTTCAGCCCGTACATAGGGTAGACCAGTCAGATAACCGTTTATGTAGCGAGCAGCTTTCCTGCCATGACCCACGGCGAAGGTAATGGAGCGTTCATCCGGCACCATATCACCACCGGCGAAGATGCCTTGGTACCCCGTCATGAAAGATTCATCGACAGTCACCGTGCCGTCTTCCTTTAGTTCCACTCCCTCTGCACCGAGCAGCAAATCAGAGTCGATGTCCTGGCCTAGCGCCAGAATCAGTGAATCGGCTTCCAATGTGTCGAATTCCCCGGTAGGCTGCGGCCGCCCGTCTTCATCGAGCTCCATCTTCTCGATGGTAATCGTGGTGGCATCGGTATCCATCTCCTTGATGGTGCTCAGCCAATTGATGGTGACGCCCTCTTCCTCCGCTTCGGTAGCCTCGAAGTCATGGGCCGGCATGTGATCTCGGTCGCGACGGTAGATAATCATGGCATCGGTAGCGCCGAGCCGTTTAGCACTACGCGCTGCATCCATCGCAGTATTACCGCCACCATAGATGGCCACACGGCGACCGATTATCGGCTGTGCGTCGGACTCTATATCGCGTAGAAAAGTCACCGCATCCAGCACCTTGCTGGCATCTCGGGCGGGAATGTCGGTACGTTTGCTGATGTGCGCCCCGACGCAAACAAACACGGCGTCGAATCCGCCGGCTTCCTTCTCGGCAACCGCATTTTCAACTTTGTGTCCCAGTGTAAGTTTGATACCTATCTTCACCAGGCGCTGCACTTCCCCATCGAGAATATCCCGAGGCAGGCGGTAGGCCGGTATGCCGTAGCGCATCATGCCACCGGGTTCCGAACCCGCTTCGCGGATTTCCACGTCGTGACCAAATTGGTGCAGGTGGTAAGCGGCAGAAAGACCCGCGGGGCCGGCGCCGATAATCAGTACTTTTCTACCGCTGGGCTCTGCGTCAGATTCGGGCATCCAGCCAAGTTCGAGGGCACGATCTCCGAGAAACCGTTCCACGGCATGAATGCTCACGGCGCCGTCGACCGATTCACGATTACACACCGGCTCGCAGGGGTGATAACAGGCGCGTCCATGAATGGCCGGCAATGGATTGTCGCGCATAATGACCTGCCAGGCGGCCTCATGCTGACCAGACTGAGCCAGATCCAATATGGCTTGTACATTCTCGCCGGCGGGACAACCATTATTGCACGGGGGCAGAAAATCCTGATAAACAGGCAGCTGTTCCGGTACCGGCCCGGTGCCAAGACTCTGGGACAAGTCCGGCGCGGTCGTCATATCGGTTTTTTCGATATCCATTCTCAAGCAGACCCGAAATTTTATATTTATGTAGTTTTACTACTTTTTACTGTTTATTGTCATTAGCAGAATTTGGAAACCCGACGTTATAGCGGGAAAAAGTGACAGATTGAAACTTATTTGCACTGTGACAAGCTATCACCTAAATTTGGACACCGGCATGGTAAGGTTTATTCCTCTAAAATTTGCTTAAGCAAGGTAGCCTCGATGCGAACACTTTTAGTTGTTTTTAGCCTGCTCTTATTGACCCCTGTTTGTGCTCAACAATCCACCACTATGCAGGCGATCCAGATCCAGGGATTTGGTGATGCAGAGGTTCTCGAAATTTGGGAAATCCCACGACCGGTCCCGGGGCCAGGTGAATTGCTGCTTCGCGTGCATGCGGCAGCAGTTAATCCGGTGGATACCTCGGTTCGAGCGGGCCGCGCAGGCGGCCTGTCTGGCGCGCAACTTCCCTATGTTCCCGGCTTCGATGTCAGTGGCGTAGTGGCCGCTACCGGACCGGGTGTCGATCGCTTCGAGGTGGGTGATGCAGTGTTTGCCATGCTCAGTCTGCGCCGTGGTGGAGGCTATGCCGAGTATGCCATTGTGCTGGAAGAAGAAGCCGCGACGAAGCCAGCCAATGTAGGTCATACCGAAGCGGCCTCGGTACCGCTGGTCGCCCTGACTGCCTGGCAAACTCTGTTTGAGGTAGCAAAACTACAAAAAGGTCAGACTGTGCTGATTCATGCCGGTGCCGGCGGGGTCGGTTCGGTCGCCGTGCAACTCGCCAAATGGCGGGGAGCGCGGGTCATTGCAACCGCCTCAGACTACAACCACGACTTCCTCCGTGAACTAGGGGTGGATGTTGCCGTCGATTACCGCACCCAGCGCTTCGAAGACTTTGCCCAGGATGTCGATGTGATATTGGACCCGATTGGTGGGGAAACCCAGGTGCGCTCCCTGCAGATTCTCAAGCAAGGCGGTACGCTGGTCTCGATCGTCGGATTAACCCCTGAAGGCAAAAATCCATCGCGCGACATCAATGTCACCTCCTATCTGGTTTCTCCGCATGGAGAGCAGTTAAGCCAGATCGGTGACTTGATCGAGATTGGCATACTGCAGCCCATCGTGAGTTACCGCTTTTCATTAGAACAGGGTCCACAGGCCCATGAACAGAGTCAGACCAGGCGCACCCGCGGAAAAATAGTATTTGAGATCGATTAATTCAAATAGAGTCTTTTGGCTTCTTGGATTCCACCTGAAGTGATAAGCTACGGCCTGTATTTTCTGAATGTCCCACATAATAAATCAATAATAGGGGTATGCGATGAAATCCAATCTTCCAGCTCAGCTGGTCATTTTCCTTGTCTTTCCAGGCTCTCTAGCCTTCCCACTACTCGGATCTGCCCAAACCACAGAAGTCACCTTCCATAGGGACATCGAGCCTATCCTGCAACGCAGCTGCCAGAACTGCCATCGGTCCGGTGGTGCCGGGCCGATGGCGCTGGTCACCTATGAGGAAGTTGCCCCGTTTGCTGGACTGATCGAATACAAAACCGGTCTACGGGACCGGGCCGGAGCGATGCCACCGTGGTATGTGGAGAAAGACATCGGTATCCAGGATTTTAAGGAAGATGTCTCACTAAACGATGCGGAAATCGCCGCTATCTCGAACTGGGCCCGCAACGGCGTCCCCCGGGGCAGTCCTGCCGATGCACCCCAACCGCTGCTGTTCGATGACAGCATCAAGTGGACCGTCGGCGAACCGGATCTGATCGTGCAACTCGCAGACATTACCAAGCTTGCCGGTACCCCTGACTGGTGGGGCGAAATCGAAACTGTGCCCACCGGTATGACTGAAGATCGCTATATTAAGTCTGTGGAAGTCGTCGAGGTCAACGATGTCGATCCAAGCAGAAGCACGGGTACCGTGGGTGGCCGTTATATTATTCATCACATGCTGTGGGGAACAGCTGTAATGGATGACGCTGGCAGGCTGGCCCGCGATTTCGCAGCACCCTGGCCTATTCACGAGGTAGGCCGCAATGCAGACGTCTTCGACGCAGGAGCGGGCCGCCTGCTGAAGGCCAATTCGGTGATCTATTCTGATTCAGTGCACCTGCATTCCAACGGCATCGACACCACCGGGCATCTGGAAATAGGTTTTCGCTTTCATGATGAAGACTATGAGCCACAGTACCAGAACAGCTTCATTCCCACTGGAAATGGCGTCGACATCAGTATAGTTCCCAACCAGGACAAACAGGAACTGCATGCCTATGGCGTGTTAAGACAACATACCAAGCTCATTTCCTTCGAGCCGCACCTGCATGCACCGGGTGAGAGGATGTGCCTGGAAGCCATCTGGGGGTACCAGATCGAAACACTGTCCTGCGTCGGCTATGACCATAACTGGGTACGCACTTATCAGTTTGAAGACCATGCCACACCGCTACTCCCGGCGGGTACGGTGCTCCACATCACCGGTTATATGAATAACACCGATACCAATGCCAATATCCCCGATCCGAGAAACTGGCAGGGTTCGGGCAATGCTTCGATTTCGAATATGTTCCTCGATCTCGGCATAAAGGTTTCCCTGTCCGAGGAGCAGTTTCTGGAAGCTATGGAGGAGCGACGCCAACTACTTGGCCTGGGCCGTAATGACCATGTTATTGGTTGCCCGCTGTGCACCGTTCCACTGGTTGCACCGGCATCAGGCTCAGACTGATAAAACTTATACCCGGAGTGTCAGGATTATGAAAAGAATGCGCTTTCAATTACTTGGCGGGTTCAAATCGCTGCTGTTTTGTGTACTTCTACTGATAATGCCGACCCTGGGCATGGCACAGAATTCGTTCATGAAGGGCCAACCGGTCTATCCGGCCTTCGAAGGATGGCGCGAAAATCCGGATGGCACGATCAATTTCATGTTCGGCTATTTCAATGAAAACTGGGAAGAGCAGCACTTTGTTCCGATAGGCGAGGATAATTTTATTACTCCAGGAGACCCCGATCAGGGTCAGCCAACCGTATTTTTCCCGCGCCGCAATCGTTTCGTGTTTGAAGTGACGGTTCCATCCGACTGGGGTGACCGCGAGTTGGTGTGGACGCTTAACATCAACGGAAACGAGATGAAAGCCTATGCCACAGTCAATCCCAACTATGTGGTAGATAACCTGCTCATCGCCTCAGAGACCGGCTCTCTCGGTATCGGCACCAGCAGCCCCGAATCCAGAGCGAATACCCCGCCGGAGCTGACCCTTGAGGGCGATGATGTTCGTGCTGTCAGAGTGGGTGAAGCTCTGTCCATCGTGAGTCAGGTCGCCGATGATGGCGTACCCCGTTCCCGAGTACCGTCAAGTATGCCGGTCGATATGCTGAAACGGCGTATGTTTTCTCCCCCGATAAAGCCCACCGTTGGCAAGATAAACGCGCTTTATGTGAGCTGGAATGTGTTTCGGGGCAACGGCAACGTAAGCTTCGATCCACCCCAGACCAAGGTCTGGGAAGACACTCGCGCTGGCGCCAACTCACCCTGGGGTGTGCACTGGCTGCCGCCCGAGATTCCCGCAGATGGCATGGTCGAGGTGACCGCTACATTCGATGAACCAGGTACCTATATCCTCTGGGGAAGGGCCGATGATGGCGGGCTCTACGGTGATGCCTATATCACGGTGAATGTGAGTCCCTGATGAGGTGAATTGCCAGTACCCCTTGGGGGGATAACGGACACCCCCATAAATCTCTAGCTATGTTATTGATTTTCCTACCTTAAAACATGGATGTCCAATTCTGTTGCTGCAATTGAGCCTGGCGGCAGAACAGGACAGGCCCCCGCAGAGTAGCCAAAAATTGTTCAGAGGGACCATAAGTACTGTATTTTTTTTGCTCTGATACTATTTGTTACTAATTATTTCTATTTGTATCATTCCTATACTGTACAATTTTCAGTGATCTACATCAGTAAAAGTGGCGCTCCACGGATTAAACTGTGCCAGCAAAATGAATGTTCGAGCTAATTTTGTTACTGCTTAACAGTGGCGCGACAGCCCTGTAATTTTTTAAATATGAGGAGAGGATAATGAAAACAACTAGCCTAATAGGGCTGTTCTCAGCGATGGCTCTGGTGCCCGCACTTGCTGGCGCTCAAGGATCAGATGCGGACCCCACGTATTCACGCGAGGTTTCGAGGATCATCCAGGACAACTGCCAGATCTGTCATCAGCCGGGGCAGATCGGACCCATGTCTTTAACGAGCTACGAAGAAGTTCGCCCCTGGGCGCCGCTTATCAGACAGAGGGTATTGGAGCGCGAGATGCCACCTTATCAATATGACCATGATATTGGGATTCAGGAGCTGAAAGGGGATTGGCGCATGGACCAGGAAGACATCGACACGATGGTTGCCTGGATTGACGCAGGTTCCCCAATGGGCAATCCCGAAGAGCTACCTCCACCGAGGCAGTATCCAGTCATCGGTGAGTGGCGCCTGGCAGCCGAGTTAGGCCCGCCCGACCACACTATACAGTCTTCACCATGGGACGTTCCGGCCAACGGTCAGGATATGTGGTGGGAGCCAGAGGTAGCTTCAAACATCACCGAGAGTCGCTGCATCAAGGCGATCGAGACGCTGCCTTCGCAGGACGCCCATGGATCCACACACCATGCGAACTCTCACTTCCTGACTCAGAACGAAAACGGTGATTGGGCCATGTTTGGCCGGCTGTCCGAGTTCGCGTACGGCAAGCTCGGAGAGTATGTTCCCGACGGAGCCTGCAGAAGGGCACCGGCAAATTCCAAGGTGGGGTGGAGCATTCACTACTATCCCGATGGCAATGCTGTGGCCGACGACCAGGTTACGGTCGGCATCTGGTACCACGACGAAGAGGATAACTTCGACGAAGAAGCTTCCTACACTCAGGATTTGACACTCTATTTCCTTGATGGCGGCGGCGATTTCCTCATTCCGCCTCATGGCAAGCTGATGACCCAGGGATTCCACTCCTTCGATCATCCGGTGCGCCTCGACAGTTGGCAGCCGCACTTGCACCTGCGTGGCGTGGCGATGACCATGGAGGTTTTCGATCCTAATACCGGACGAAAGCAGGTCCTCAGCCAGGCCTCAAACTGGAATGCGGGCTACAACCACAGCCATACCTATGAAGATGGGTTCGGACCGCTGATTCCAGCCAATGCGACAATCATCCTGACCGCATGGTTCGACAACTCTGCGGATAACCCACGTAACCCGGATCCGGATCAATGGGTTGGTGCTGGTCAGAGGACCACCGATGAGATGTCCCATGCCTGGATCGCCGTCACCCATCTGGACGAAGAGGGTTACGATGAGATACTCGAAGAGCGCGGCGAAACCAGACCTGTCGCCAGACGCAGAGGACCATTTTGATGANNAAGNATAAGNACCTTACTGNCAGGGCNCTNGNGGNNCTGCTAGNNGGACTGATCGCCGCGCCTCTCTATGCGCAGNTACCCAGCCCACTTGCGTGACTACCCCCTGGCCCAGCGTAGGACNAGCGGCGATGTGATAGCGCCGNTNTTCAACGGCTGGATTGCCAATGNAGACGGCTCAGTCACGATGGTNTTCGNCTTCGCGAACNNNAACTCGGAGGAGATCGTCGATATCCCACTCGGGGAGAACAACTNCATCGAGCCGGCACAGTTCGATGGAGTGCANCCNACACACTTCCCNACGTACANCCGGTTTGGCTTTACAGGCNTGCAGGAACGGGGAGTGTTTGCTGNCACCGTGCCGGCGGACATGGCCGGAACCGAGGTGGTGTGGACCNTGANNCACGCGGGCCACAGCTACNCAATTCCTGGNNGGGCCACGTCAACGGCGTACGAGATGAGCTCAACANNAAGAGCTGAGGGCTCGTTAAATCCGGCCNTTCGGTTCNGCCNGANCGGGCCTGAGNNCANCGGCCGGGANGGANNCNNGGGTTCCCGGGTAACANCCTCNGNTGGGACACCGNTGACATTGTCGGCTTACATACAGGATCGCGGCGAGCGAGACCAGTACGAAGTCGGTCCTTTCTACGCCCTGGGCACAGAATGGATAAAGCACCAGGGGCCGGTTGGAGCTGTGCCCGAATTCGAGCAAGCGAGCATAATGGGCCGTCAAAGAGCCAGAGCTGCCGGAGAGGATGCTGCGAGCGACAGCAACGCTTGGANCGAAGTAACGACGCAAGCTACGTTCCCTGAGCCTGGTGATTATGTCGTCCGACTACGGNTCGACAATTTCACGGCACCTGACAGCCAGTTCGACAACCAGTGCTGCTGGTCNAACGCGTACGTGCCGGTGACGGTTACGCCCTAAGTTCAAGCTCTACTTCGAAAGCGATGANGCCCNGGGNCAGNACTGGCCCNGGGCGTTNGTNNTTTCCAGGGTTCAAGTTTGCGGGGATTAGAGTAAAACTACTGTTTTTCTACTCTGACCCTGTTTATTCGATTTGTTCAATGTTATGGCGAAATCCAACATTCTAAACTAAGCAATTTTTCTATATTCAGCATCAGCTTCAACTTCTTCTTTGACTCCTGTCACTGCNTTTGTCTCTGAGTGTGGTTTACGAGATTTTTTCAAATCGGACTCCAAATTAGAGAACAACTCAGTCATCTGAAGAGTTAATTTATGCCTGGGTGCATAGTAAATCAGTGGACGACCTAGATCGCGAGACTCCTTCATCTTGACTGAGGTCGATAAAAACGGCTCGAGCACTGGCATACCGTCATCCTTAAGCTTCTTTAGCAAATCCCGGTGGAAGTTGGCCCGTCCATGATATTGATTCACGATGATGCCTTCTATGTTCAATCCGGCATTGTGGTCCTCTTTAATTTCATTGACCGCGGATACAATGTTGTTCAATGCCGATAACGAAAAACAGTCGCAATCAAATGGAATAAGGAGTGAATCTGCTGCGATGAGTGCAGAGTTGGTATAAAAGTTATAGGCTGGCGGTGAATCAATGTAGATACGATCGAATTCATCATCGAGCTCTGCAAGTGCATTTCTTAACTTGTAGACTTTTTGGCGGCTCTCTAGTTCTCTCTCGATGCTGGAGAGGTCAGGATGTGAGGGCAAGATACAGAGGTTTTCAAAAGGTGTATCGTAGATATAATTCATTGTGGCGCGTTTACGCTTGAGGATACCAATGAATTGCTTGAAGAAACTGGCCGCATTGTCATCCAGTGTTTGATAATCATCTCCTAGCAAGTAACCGCTGCTATTGCCCTGGATATCAAGATCGATGAGTAATGTTCTAAGGCCTCTGGCTGCGCTTATCGCCGCTAGATTACAACTGATACTGGTCTTTCCCACTCCACCTTTTTGATTGTAGATTACTCGACGCATTGCTATTCCTTCCGGTAAATTCTCAATTGATTGATCGTGACTCCGACACTACACAGCGTATTAAATCAGGAACTACGGATTCGTCAATAGCTGATCTGAAATTTGTTCACTTCGAGCGCGTACGCGCCGGTGACGCCCTAAGCTCAAGCTCTACTTCGAAAGTGCTGGCCCGGGGCAGTTACCAGAATTCCGCTAGAAATCCCTACTTCCAAACTCAAACACTGTCTGTGTTCGATACTGCTCACCGGGCCGTAGAACTGTGGAGGGAAAATCCGGTTTATTCGGACTGTCCGGATAATGCTGGGTTTCCAGGCAAAAACCATTTCTGCGGTTATAAACGGCACCGACCTTACCTGTTGCACTGCCATTCAGGAAATTACCCGTATAAAACTGCATGCCAGGTTGGTCTGTGTAGGTGGTCAGTGTGCGGCCAGTTGTGGCCGAGTAGACAACTGCAGCCAATTCCGGTACATCCGCGTCAGATTTGTTCAAAACAAAATTGTGATCAAAGCCGGAGCCAAAATTCAATTGTTCGTGATCCATGCCAATATCCCGACCAATTGGTTTTGGGTCACGAAAGTCCAGCGGAGTTCCCGCAACAGAAACGATCTCGCCGATGGGTATTGAGTTGACATTAACCGGGGTGTAACGATCGGCATTAATCATAATCTCGTGTTCAAGAATTGAGCCTGAATCATGGCCGTTCAAATTAAAGTAGGCGTGATTGGTTAAATTAACGATAGTCGCCTCATCCGTGCTTGCCTGGTAATCAATGGTCAGACGGTTCCCATCATCCAGGGTATAAGTCACGTTCACAGTCAGGGTTCCCGGGTAGCCCTGATCGCCATCTGCGCTGATAAGAGTCAGATGCAACTCCGCTTCGCTGTCATTGGAGCTGCTTGTTGCTTGCCAGATTCTTTTATCGAAACCAACCAGGCCGCCATGGATGGCATTTGCACCATTATTAATTGCCAGCGGGTACTCCTGACCATCGAGTGAAAATCTGCCGCCGGCGATGCGATTGGCGTAGCGGCCGACCAGTGTGCCGAAGAAAGGGTTGGCTGAGAAATATTGCTCAGGATTGTCAAAACCGAGGGTAATATCGGCAAAATTACCGTTACGATCGGCGGTATTCAGAGTCACTATGATGCCGCCCAGATCCAGTATTTCAACGCTTGTACCCTGAGCATTTCTCAGGGTAAACACCTGCACTTCCCGCCCGTCATCCAGCATGCCGAATGACCTCACGTTAATTCGCTCCAACTCATTGTCACTTGTGCACGATACCAGTGCCGAAAGCCAGGCAATTAACAGAATACAATAAGGACAGTGGGATTTGATTTTTCCCCTCCGTTTCTATGGCAGCCTGAGTGCTACCAGAGCCCCCGGCTGGCTACGGCGGACACTGCCTGACTGCACGACGATGTACTGAACGCCCTCGTGCAGATAAGTCATCATTCCATACTGACCCGGGATCGGTATCTCGGCACTGGCCAGAATTTCTCCAGTTCGCTTATCGCGCGCATGGAGCATGGGCATGCCGTTCTCATTTAATTCTGTTTGGCCTCTAAGGTCTTCGGTAGTCTGCACCAGCAGATCGCCCATAACCATCTGGATGGAGTAACCATTGCCTCCTGTTGCCGACGTATCTACACCCGCCAGAAGCGGATGATTCCTGATGTTGTCGGGAGTCTGCCCAATTGGAATATCCCAGAGCTTCTCTCCGGTGTTCATGTCGTAAGCTGCCAGCCCCTGCAATAAAGGCTTATAGACCGGCAGGCGCTCAACCAGGGGCAGGAATTCACGATTGCGACCTGGTGCCCAGGCTGCCACGGTCGTCCCAGTGGTTGGTGTGTGTCGCTCTCGCCCACGCCAGGCCTCTTCCGACAGGCCCGGCAATCCCCTTTCCTCGTCCACACCGTTAGTCGGTTCCATAAAGGCTGGCGCACTGCATGTCCGTCGATGGGAGGCATACATAATACCGGTAGAAGCGTCCGCAACCGGTGGGTGGTAGATATTTAAACCTCCCGCACAGCCGACAACATTGCGGTAAGGGTTGTCATGTGGATAGGGCAGCGGCGGCACATAAAGACCACCGATACGAAATTCACCTAAAATCTGCCGGGCCTGTTCCTTCAACTCCGGTGTGTAGTCGATCATGAACTCTTCGGTAATCCCTGTCAGGACAATAGGATCCAAAGGTTCGGGTCGGGTGGGGTAAGGCTGAGTAGCTGCCGTGTAATTACCCGGCACCTGGGTCTGCATCACAGGACGTTCCTCTATCGGCCAGATTGGTTCACCGGTCTCACGGTTGAACGCAAATACGAGTCCCTGCTTGGTGTTCTGGATCAGGGCGGGAATTTGTCTGCCATCGACAGTTAAATCCAGCAGAATCGGCGCGGTGGGAATATCATAATTCCACTGGTCACTGTGGTGAATCTGGAAGTGCCATCTGCGCTCACCGGTTTGCACATCCAGCGCGAGGACGCTGCCGCCGAACAGATTATGACCAGGTCGATGTCCGGCATAGGATTGGACAGTGGAGGCGTTGGTTACGATATACACCAGACCCAGTTCCGGATCGGCAGAGGCAGGCGCCCATGAAGACATATCGCCAGACCACTGCCAGGCATCGTTCTCCCAGGTTTCGTGTCCGAATTCGCCGGGTCGTGGGATTACGTGAAACTTCCAGAGCTGCTCCCCAGTCCTGACATCGTAGCCCATGATATCCCCCGGCACATTTTCGATGCGGGTCTGGTCGTAGCTAGGCTCATGGCCCACAAGCACCACGACAACGCCGTTCACAACAATCGGTGGTGACGAAGCCGTTACCATACCTATCTGCCGGGGAATACCATGGTCCGGATCATATTCCCCTTCCCGCTCCAACCAGCGGGGCCAGTCACTTACCAGGTCCGGGATAAGATCGACCACACCAGTGTCGGAGAAATTCTCGACTCTCGTAGGCGCACCCCAGTTTTCCAGCGGGCGCCCCGTCTTTGCATCCAACGCCCACAGGAAATAGGCCGGGGAGGTAACTAATACCACACCTCGACCATCAACCTCGGTATAGGCTATACCCTTACCAAAGTCAGTTCTTGGCGAGCGCAAATACCGCATGGTCTCCGGTTCGCGAAATGTCCAAAGTGTCTCGCCTGTTGCCGCATCGACCGCTACTACCTGCCGCCGCTGACCTGTGACCGTGTACAGCATACCGTCCACGAAGACTGGCGTGGAGCGCGCGGTGTATTCCACATTCGGGCCGAAGTTATCACCGCGCCAGATCCAGGCCACTTCCAGATCGGAAAAGTTGGATGCGTTAATTTGATTTAGCTGTGGTGCAGATCGGGTGTGCCCAGCGTCACCACCGAGATAGCGCCATTCACCTTGTTCGACGCCGGTTAGCTGTGCGAGAACCGGCAAAGACAGCATTGCGCAAGCCAGATACCCGAGGCAAAGCTGGGATAGCTTCTTCAACCTCGTTGGTTTAGAACTGGAAGGAAATGTCAGATTGCTGAAATATGTGTTTTTTATCATGAGATTCACCCGCTTATAAGTGAAATAAAAGGTATCTCTTTCGAAATCGCTTGTCCAATCACTTAATAGGGACGATCACTATCCTACGCCTTACTCAAACCCCAATCTCAAATTGATATCTAATTTTCCAGCTTCAATCTTGGTCGTAATCTCGACTGATCTCCAGTCTACGATCCAGTTTTATCCCCCTGAAGTAAAATCTACCAGTTCAACCCTATTCCCACTCTCAAGTTCAACTTCCAGCATCAAGCCAGTGCCGGGAAGATAAAATTTATGTTCCTCCTCATCTGGCTCCAGGGGTGTGTACTCCAGGCTTTGCATACAATTATCGGAGCAGCTGAATCCAGCATCAGTTGACTCAGTGGCATCTATAGCGAGAGTGTGACCAATATCCTCCGCCTCGCCAATCCGATATTCCTGTCGCAGTGTCTCTCCTACTACCGGTGTGGCCCTGAACAAAATACCGGCCTTGGCTCCGTCAACACCTGCCTCCCATGAGCCTTCGATATCTGCCAGTTCACCGTCTTCGAAGTTTCTTGAAAGCTCACCCATGTACCAAACATTGCCATCTTCATCCTGGGCATACCAATCGAAAGTGTCTTCGACAACTTCTCCCTCTTCTTCTGCGACGTCCTGCACAACAATAGCTTCGATCCCCAGGATCTCTTTCGTTTCATCCAAGACAGTTACAGTTATAATTTCGTCCTCCCCCTCATACACCCATCTGTTTCCGGGTATTAGTGGCAAGAATGGATTAGGGCTTGTGGCGATCTCGGCTACAGTTAAAAACGCGATGTCTTCCATATCCGGGTCATAAGCACCTTCTCCAAATATTGAGCAGAGATTTTCATGAGCTTCTTCTATATCCCCACATTCTTCAAAGCCGCCTGTTCGTTCTTCTTCGGCTTCTTCGAAACATTCCTGCTGATCCTCCGGGTCCGAGTAGTTAAAGCAGTTAGCTTGCAATTCGAAGTAACTATTTCGAACATCTGCTCGACAGGAAAGCAACTGCGCGCTTGTAGTACTGGAGCAGGCGCCCTCTCCCTCGATTGCAGCGGGTGTATCGACATCAACATCTAACAAAGTCGAATCGACGACCGTGAAATTAAGTTCGTTGCTGTCTTTGGAGGCACGGAGTTCCATAGATACAGCTCTGGTATCGTCTTCGTCATCGTCATACGCCCACTCATATTCGATATAAGGTATTACGATTGAGAAATTGTCCTCATCTTCGACCACTTCAGGGTATTCCTGGGCATCAATCCCAATGGCGAAAAAGCAGGTAACACATACGATTACAAACAATAATTTTTTCATAGAAAAAGCTCCTAACGAGGTTGTGGTCGAATCACAGAGCAATTCAACCTGACATCCGACATGTTAGTAACCGAAGCTTACCGGAGGATTACCAAATCATTACCAAATGGTCATATTCAAGACTGAGAGAGGGGAAGAAAATTAAGGAGAAAGAAGTAGTCACGGTAAATATCTTGCAGCATATCCCTAATAGAAAGGGCTTGGTGCCTTTATTACCATATTGTAATGTCTAAACGGATTCAACAATAATGGCCTTGACCAGGGCTATAATAAACTCTTTAGAGGCTTGCTCAACATGAATCTGGAAACCAAGAAACAACCATGCGCGTACTATTAGTTGAAGACGATATAAAGATTGCTGCATTTGTAATCAAGGGGCTCAGTGAAGCCGGATATGCTGTGGAGCATTTCATAAACGGTAGCGATGGATTGATTGCTGCCTCGCAGGATTCATACGATGCAGGAATTATTGACATCATGCTGCCCGGCATAGATGGATTGACACTCATTGAAGAACTCAGAAGCAGGAATATTAGTTTGCCAGTTTTAATACTTAGCGCAAGGCGTTCAGTAGATGATCGGGTGAAAGGATTTGATGCAGGTGGGGATGACTATCTCACCAAGCCATTTGCATTTTCAGAATTGCTTGCGCGACTACAAGCTTTGATACGAAGGGCAAATCATATTGTCGAACCCAGCAATCTCAACATACACGATTTAAGCCTTGATATAAAAACTCGAAAAGTAGACAGAGGCGGCCAAAAAATCACTTTGCAACCGCGAGAGTTCAGCTTGCTGGAGTACCTGATGCGAAACGAAAATAGAATTGTTTCAAAATCGATGATTATGGAACATGTATGGGATTACAACTTCGATCCTCATGCCAATGTTGTAGAAGCGCGCGTCTGCCGCCTTAGAGAAAAAGTAGATAAGGATTTTGAAACATCTCTCATACATACCATTCGCGGTGTAGGCTATGTCCTTAAGCACGACGTTTAATCTGTCTTCCATATTGAAGCTACCATCCCTGGCAGGAAGATCTGCCAAATATTTTCGAACGCTTCTATCGCTGTGATTTGAGTCGAAGCCCTGTGCTATTCAACGACCGTAGCCGTTGTAACTCTAAGCGAGGTTCCGGGGCAGTCCAGAGCCAGTACCATTTCTACATTGCTATACATCGATATGAAAATGGCACCAAAAATATCTCGAGTGATCACCTCAATCAACGGCATGACAAGTTCACTGCTTTCTCCAGAAAATGTCGATACGGTAATGTTTCCATTTGCTTGGGTTACTAATATCGACGATCGCGAGCCCGGCATTGTAATCGGCCAGTTAGGCCGTATCACCTACTACTTCGATTGCTCGAGTAAAACCGAGCGTCTCTATCGTGCCAAGTTGTTGAGGATTTGAGGGTGCACCAATATCGAAAATTCGCAGACCGAAATCGCAATCGACAAAGTAAGCCTTGTCACTTACAACCGCGACATCGATGAAGCAGGCATCAAATGCGAGAAGACAAAGGTGTAGGCTGCTTCGAATCTTCTCGGTGTCATTAGGCTTTCTCGGACCCGTTCAGCTTTTACAGCTTAAACCTGTTATATGGGGACCAGCTCTAACAACTGCTTCTTAGCTAACGGAAGTAAGGAGCTGTCTTTAGGTCACGAAAAATTCCTGGCGGTCACCATTACTATTGGTAAAGAAAAAGCTGTCTCCCTCTTGCGATAATGCCGGTGTTGTGGTTCCAGTAGCGGTACCAGGCGCAATGTCAAAAGCAGGTCGAAGAATAAGGTCACTCCCCTGAAACCTTAAATCGATAGAGCCATCGGTATTAAAATCCACAGCTTCCACACCAGGAATAGCACTGGCAGCCTGACCGAATTCCGTTTCAGATTGCATAGCGGGCAGCATTTGCTGCGCGCTGCCATCCCCATACACCATGAGTATTGTTGCATCTGATCCACTGCCCGTGCGATGCAGACCTGGCGCCAGATCCGATGATTCGAGCACGGGATTGAATTTCCCGGTAATCGGGGCGCTGGGGTCGCCTTCAGGTGCAGTAATCGTAGTTTCGCCTCCACTGCCTACGCTTACTGTTGCGCCGGGCAACAGAGCTACCATCGCATCCGGATCTCTTGGTGCTGGTAGCAACGGTATTTGGTAACCCTTATCGGTAGTCAAGACGAACGCACCACGCGCATCTGCAACCAATCCTGGCTCAAAGCCCGCAGGCGCTTGTNTTATGCCGCTGTCATCCGGTATAAATGCCGCTAATTGTGTTGTTTCATCGCTGGAACTGACAGCTCTCAATATTCCATCTGCTGACTGACGAAATCCAACACCATCTACACCCACTGATCCAAGCGCGGTATCCAAACCACGCAATACATTGTCATCTTCAACCTTGCCGCCCACGCTTAGACTTCTGGAAAAATCCGCAACGCTTGGAAGCGTTGTGCCATCGTCAGGACCGGTTTGGTCAATGGATCGAAATGCCAGGCTCGCACCCGGAGGCGCAGTTAGTTCATCGCTGGTTGTGTCTACTGCCCAGCCAGCCGGCAGCAGGTCTGCGACAGCATCCGCTGTGATGGTCGGGTCTTGCAGATTGGTCGCCAGTTTAGCAAAGTCTTTGTTTGGCATATTCACAATCTCTGCAGAATTCAAACTGGCAAGGTCATCGAAGTTCATATTTTGAACCACGTCGTCACTGAGGCCACCCAGGTCGTCCCGGTCGAAACCGGCCCTTGCCTCAGGTGTCAAGAACTCAAACTGCTCATTGGTGAAACCACCCACAGCATCATGATCCATTTCATCAATTTGATCCCCGCTCATAAAAGGGCAGGCACCAACAGGAATAAAGCCCACCTTATCTTCGATAAATCCACGAAATGATTCAGGTGTCATATTTTCGATCTGCTGACCTTCAATCCCTCTCAATGCTGTGGGGTCGATATTACTGATCTGATCGCTGTCAAAACCGCTAAATGTGGTCGCAACGAGACCAGCAATCTTGTCGGAGTCCAAACCAGCAACGGCATCGTTACCCAGCATGCTGATTTGACTGGCAGCAAACCCGCCCACCGCCGCCGGATCCAAATTACTGATTAGGCTCTTGTCGAAACCGGCAATTGCAGCTGGATCAATATTACTTATTTGAGCACTGGTAATTCCACTCATCGCTGTGGGGGCAACGTTACTGATCTGACTGCTGCTGAATCCAGCCATCGCACTAGGGTCCAGATTGCCAAGCTGGGTCGCATCGAATCCAGCCATCGCGGTGGGATCCAGATTGCCAAGTTGGGTCACATCAAATCCAGCCATCGCAGTGGGATCCAGATTACCAAGTTGGCTCGCATCGAATCCAGCCAGCGCGGTGGGATTCAGATTACCAAGCTGGGTCGCATCGAATCCAGCCATCGCAGTGGGATCAAGATTGCCAAGTTGGGTCGCATCGAATCCAGCCATCGCAGTGGGATCAAGATTGCCAAATTGCGTTGCATCGAATCCAGCCATCGCGGTAGGATCCAGATTACCAAGTTGGGTCACATCAAATCCAGCCATCGCGGTGGGATCAAGATTACCGAGTTGGCTCGCATCAAATCCAGCAATCGCAGTGGGATCCAGATTACCGAGTTGGCTCGCATCAAATCTAGCCATCGCGGTGGGATCCAGATTGCCGAGTTGGGTCACATCGAATCCAGCTATCGCGGTGGAATCCAGATTGCCAAGTTGGGTCGCATCGAATCCAGCAATCGCGGTGGGATCCAGATTGCCAAGTTGGGTCGCATCAATTCCAGCTATCGCAGTGGGATCCAGGCCAGCAATGCCAGTGGCATCGATTCCTCCCAGATCGACTCCTGGTATGTCTGGAATGTACCTCCTCCCGTGCCGGTACTGGCGCAAGCAGTGCCAGCAGCGACAGCAGCGGCTATCGCGGCAGGATCACCACTAGNAGCGGTAGCAGTTGCTGCTGAGGCAGCCGCGGTGGCCTGTTCACAAGAAAGTTGTGCAAAGGTAATACTGAGAGTTAGAGAGGTCGACAACACTAACGCGCAGAAACACCCGCTGGTAATTCTAGAAAATGATCTGGGAAACATCGGAAAACACCTTTTACTTGAATATACAAAGAACAAAGACTACCTGAAGGCAGTGTAAACGACTACTACAGCTGAGCGGTGCCCTCTTGGTAANTTTTGTTATCTACCACTAATCGACGCACTAAAAGTTGATATCTCAACTCTACCCGCTACTGAAATTAAAGATAACACTCAAAAAATGTCGATGTATCAACTACCAAAAAAAATCGAATGCTATCGCAATACGGGAAGAATAAGAGCTATATCTATTTAAGTCCAATCTTTCTCTCCTCCCCACCCCCCGCCACCCGGAGTCTTAATTAGTAGGCGATCGCCCGCCTCAACAGCGACTGTGCACTTGGCAGGCAACCGCGCACCATTCAGCCAGTTTTCGCCATAGGCACCGTCGAATCCTCCCCGTAATCCCCAAGGCGCATACGCCCGCCTTTCGCTCAGCAAACTCAATTGTGCGGACTCCAGAAATTCATATTCTCTTATTACCCCATCACCACCGGTCTGACTGCCCCCGCCGCCGCTGTCCTTGCGCACAGCATACTGCCTGACCCGCAGTGGATAATGCATTTCCAGACTCTCCACGGGGGTATTCAGCGTGTTGGTCATATGCGTGTGCACTGCACTCAAACCTGCATGCCGGGGGCCTGCACCCATGCCCCCGGCGACAGTTTCATAGTAATCCCAACGGTCACCGGTTTGTGGTTCAATCTGTCCCATGGCAACATTATTCATCGTACCCTGACTCGCTGCAGGAATTTTATTGGGCAGCGCCTGGGCCAGGGCGCCAAAGACAAGATCCACCAGACGCATGGAGGTTTCCACATTGCCGGAAGCGACGGCGGCGGGACGGTTAGCATTGAGTACCGAACCTTTGCGGGTTCTCAGTTTGATGCGCCGAAACAGTCCTTCACACGCTGGCGCATCTTCCGGCATCAGGCAGCGAAAGGCATAGTAGGCCGCTGCCGCAGCCACCGGCTCTGGACAATTCAAGTTGCCCGCCACCTGATCAGCACTCTCGGTTAGATCGAGCTCTACTTCTGCTGAACTGATGTGCAAATTCAACACCAGGCTGATGTTTTCCTGCCCGAATCCATCGCTGTCCAGGTAGTCCTCGAATCGATAGCTACCTTTCTGCAAATCGGCAATAGCAATCGCAGCCAGGCGATCCGCGTAGTCATTGAGTTCGCTCATACCTTGTTGATACTTCTTTTCGCCAAAAGCTTCGAGCAAACTATTTAACCGCTCTACTCCGATCTTATTGGATCCAAGCTGAGCGGCAAAATCTCCTTGCAGTCCCATTGACTCAGTACTACCGAGTATTGACATCGCATCGGCTTGTAATTTGCCGGCGCGTAGCAAAAATGTCGGTGGGATAATCAAGCCCTCTTCGTCAAGGGAAGAAGACACCGGCATAGATCCGGGCGTGTCACAGCCAATATTGGCATGGTGAGCACGATTGGCCACAAAGCCAAGCAATCCCTGATGAACACTGCTGAAAACAGGTGCAATGACTGTTACGTCAGGTAGATGAGTGCCTCCCAGATAGGGATCGTTTAACACCAGCATATCCCCCGCGGACCAGTCCTGTTCCCGCACAATTCCCTGCATCGCATACGCCATACTCCCGAGGTGGACGGGAATATGTGCTGCCTGGGCAAACAACTGCCCATCGGGGCCGAACAGCGCGCAGGAAAAATCAAGCCGATCCTTTATGTTGGGTGAGAACGCCGTGCGTCGGAGCACCACGCCCATTTCGTCGCAGATAGCAGCCACTCGACTGGCAAAAAGATTGAGTTCGACCGGATTCATATTTTCGTCTTAATTACCGTGGGCAAAGCCTATCTAACAGAATCCAAGAAGACAATTGCCCCCTGGTAAATAAGTGGCTAGAATGTCAACTTTCACGGGTAGCGCAAGCTGCCCTTTTTATTTGCTTCAATCTAAGCGAAAACCCAACAGATGAGCGTTCAACATTTTCTAACGTTACTGGACCTCAGTCCCGATGATGCACGACACATCGTGCAGCGAGCTGTGCTTTTGAAGCAGACGCCAGCGTCAGCACAACAGCTCCGGCATAAGACACTCGGTCTTATCTTCGAAAAAGCGTCGACCCGGACCCGGGTTGCATTCGAAGTCGCCATGGCCCAACTGGGTGGCTCATCTGTCTTTTTGTCCATGGCAGATTCGCAACTTGGGCGCGGCGAGCCCATTGAAGACAGTGCCAAAGTGCTATCCCGCATGGTGGATTGCATTGCCATTCGCACCTTCGAGCACGCCAAACTAGAGCACTTCGCTGCCCACTCCGCTGTCCCCATAATCAACGCGCTGAGCGATGATTTTCACCCCTGTCAGTTACTGGCCGATGTGCAAACCTACACGGAACACAGAGGGGACATCAGCGGTAAGACAGTAGCCTGGATTGGCGACGGCAACAATATGTGCCAGTCCTATATCAATGCCGCAGTAGTGTTCGACTTTGAGCTGAAGATCGCCTGCCCTCCCGGCTTCGAGCCAGATGGTGAGTTGATCCACAAGAACAGGGACCGGGCCAGCCTGATGCAAGATCCGAAACAGGCCGTAGCCGGGTCCGATCTGGTTGTCACTGATGTGTGGGCTTCCATGGGGCAGGAGCAGGAGCAACCGCACAGACAAGACAGTTTCGCCAACTATCAGGTAAACCAGGAATTGATGGATCAGGCTAATACCGATGCTTTGTTCATGCACTGCTTGCCCGCTCATCGCGGTGAGGAGGTCAGTGCTGATTTACTGGACTCGCAAGACAGCATTGTCTGGGATGAGGCGGAAAATCGCATGCATTCGCAGAAAGCCCTGCTGGAATTTCTCTGTTGCAGGTAAAACACAACATATAGTGTTGGGCTTACCGCTCGATGTGGCTGGGTAAGTTGCTGCAAAATCCCACTGTGCCACTGCAGATGCAAGTACATGTCGTGTAGCTTTATCGGTTAGTCGGCAATTTGAAATTTCTCCTCTAACAACAAGTTATTCACAAATTTTCCACAATAATTACACATAAAAACTACTTGCAATCACCCGCCAACCCCATTATCTTGTGCTGGTGGTTTATAGCTTGTCTATATGTTGTATTAACTGAGCTTGGATCAAGGGCTTATTTCTTTCTCTTTAATAACAAAAATAGTGAATAAAAACGAGTGGTTAGCGAGACCACCAGGCGAAAATAACAAGAAATGCACTTGATAAGATCGGGATATTAGCACCCTTTTTGCCGGACTATTTTGGGGATATTGGCGATTTCTAGATCGCGCAAAAAAAACAATTAAAGTCCAGCCGCAAAAACACAATATATAGTATATGGCTTTTTCGCTGAATGGCTGTCTGTCTCAGACTCCAATAGAGGAGATTCTGGGAGCGGGGTAGCGCAAATGAGTTACGTTCTCTGGTTAAAAACTGGTCTGTAACTGGTTTCTACGCAGCTGAGTCAGAAACAGGATCGACGAGCTGAAAAGTAGAATAGCTAAAAATATCAAGTGGTTAACGACCATCACCCGGAGAAAATAATGCAAACTGAAGTACCTCTTACCGATGGCTCCCCCTTACCCACTGCAACAAAAAATCAAGACAATCCAAATTCAGTAGCCTCGACCGCTCCGGGGCAGTTGCGGGTAATTAAACGCAACGGCGCCGTTGTTTCCTATGACGAGTCAAAAATATCCGTCGCGATTACCAAAGCCTACCTGGCAGTAGAAGGGGGCAATGCGGCCGCCTCCTCCCGGATTCATGAATCGGTAGCCCAGTTGGCCGTCCAGATTAGTGAGATTTTCCGCCGCCGCATGCCATCCGGCGGAACCATTCATATTGAGGATATCCAGGACCAGGTTGAATTAGCACTGATGCGCAGTGGTGAACACAAGATAGCCCGCAGCTACGTAATCTATCGAGCCGAGCACACACGACTGCGCCAACAGAAAAAAGATACTGAAACAGCCAAACAGACAGAAATAATGGTCACACATGCGGATGGCCAACAGCGACCGCTGGATACTGCGCGCCTACAGACCGTCATCAGTGAAGCCTGCGAAGGACTGGAAGATGTCTCTGCTGACACCATCTACGGGGAAACCCTGAAGAACCTGTACCCGGGAGTGAAACTGGAAGACGTTAGAACGTCTCTGGTGATGACTGCACGCACGATGGTTGAACAGGACCCTAATTACTCCTATGTTACGGCGCGCCTGTTGATGGATACTCTGCGTTCCGAGGCCCTGAGTTTTCTTGGTATCACCGATGCCGCCACTCAATCGGAAATGCACTATCGCTATGCTGCCACGCTTAAGCCCTATATTAAGAAAGGTGTTGAACTCGGCTTATTATCACCCCATTTGCTCGAGTTCGATCTCGGTATTTTAGGTGAAGCGCTAAAGGCAGAACGAGATCAGCAATTTACCTACCTCGGTCTGCAAACGCTCTATGACCGTTATTTCATTCACAGCGGTGATACCCGGTTCGAGCTGCCACAGGTATTTTTCATGCGCGTGGCCATGGGACTGGCCTCTAAGGAAGAAAACAGAGAACAGCGCGCAATCGAGTTCTATAACCTGATTTCGAGCTTCGATTACATGGTGTCCACACCGCAGCTGTTCAATGCCGGCACACTGCGACCGCAGCTGTCATCCTGCTTTCTTACCACGGTTCCAGACGATCTGCACGGCATCTATTCAGCCATTCGTGATAACGCCATGTTATCCAAATGGGCGGGCGGCCTTGGCAATGACTGGACCCCGGTGCGGGCACTGGGCGCCCACATTAAAGGAACTAATGGCAAATCTCAGGGCATTGTGCCATTCCTGAAAGTTGTCAACGACACCGCCGTAGCAGTCAACCAGGGCGGCAAACGCAAGGGGGCTGTGTGTTCCTATCTGGAAACCTGGCACCTGGACATCGAGGAATTTCTGGAATTGCGCAAGAACACGGGTGACGATCGCCGGCGCACGCACGACATGAACACCGCCAACTGGATTCCCGACTTATTTATGAAACGGGTCTTCAATGATCAGGACTGGACGCTGTTCTCGCCCAATAATGTACCCGACCTGCATGAATTACACGGCAAGAAATTTGAACAGGCTTACGAAGAATACGAACGCAAGGCTATGGCAGGTGAGATCGAAGTATACAAGACGGTCAAGGCCAGCGAACTATGGCGCAAAATGATTTCCATGCTGTTCGAAACCGGGCATCCGTGGATCACCTTCAAAGACAGCTGTAATGTGCGCTCACCACAACAACACGTGGGCACTATTCATTCTTCCAATCTGTGTACAGAGATCACCCTCAATACCAGTAGAGACGAAATAGCGGTGTGCAATCTGGGCTCGGTAAATCTGGTAAACCATGTCGATGAGAATGGCCTGAACCAGGACAAGCTGAAAAAGACCATCACTACCGCGGTGCGCATGCTGGATAACGTTATCGATATCAATTACTACTCTGTGCCCCAGGCCAAAACCTCGAACCTGCAGCATAGACCGATTGGCATGGGTGTGATGGGATTTCAGGATGCACTGTACAAGCAGCGACTGCCCTATAGTTCAGAGCAGGCTGTGGAGTTTGCTGATCTGTCGATGGAAATGATCAGTTATTATGCCATCAGTGCATCAACAGAACTCGCTGAAGAAAGAGGCTGCTACGAGTCCTACCCGAAATCACTTTGGAGTAAAGGCATATTACCAATCGATTCGCTCAAATTATTACAGCAGGAACGTGGCGAAGACTACCTCGATGTCAATCTTAACCAACGCCTGGATTGGGACGGGTTGCGAGCACGCATTGCCGAGACAGGCATGCGCAATTCCAATGTGCTGGCAATTGCACCGACTGCCACTATCGCCAATATCAGCGGTGTCTCACAATCGATAGAACCCACCTATCAAAATCTCTTTGTGAAATCCAACCTGTCCGGTGAATTCACTGTCGTTAATCCCTATCTGGTAAATGATCTGAAGAAGGTAGACCTGTGGGATAGCGTGATGGCCAATGATCTTAAATATTACGAAGGAAGCGTGCAGAAAATAGACCGGGTTCCAGATGATATTAAACAGATCTATGCGACAGCGTTTGAGGTCGAGCCCCGCTGGCTGGTTGATGCGGCCAGTCGCCGCCAGAAGTGGATTGACCAGGCGCAGTCACTGAATTTATACGTAGCCGGAGCAAATGGTAAGAAACTGGATATCACTTACCGCATGGCCTGGTTGAGGGGACTTAAGACCACCTACTACCTGCGTGCACTGGCCGCTACTACAACAGAAAAATCGACGATATCCGACACCAGTTTGAACGCTGTATCGAACGAGCCGGCCACCGAACCAATGGCTTGCTCGCTCGATGACCCTGATTGCGAAGCTTGTCAGTAGGCAGAATAAAAACATTGGTTTAATAACTTTAGATTAAACAACCGAGGTAACACTATGCTGTCATGGGATGAGTTTCACCAGGAAGATAGCTCCGCAAAAACAACCGCTCCTGTTATGGAGAAAGTCAGCAACCACACCCCAGCGGTGGAGAATGAAGGCACTGCTGATCACTCAGAGAATCATTCGGCAAAGGTTGAACCGACCGGGTCAGAGGCCAGCTCGGATCAGTCTGAGAAAATATCCAGCAATTCTCCACTAAACAAGGCCATCACCGAGCTTGAATCTCTTGGTGTGGATGAAGGGATAGCGGAGCTGGAAGGCGCCGCCTTACGGGTAAAGGTTGACGACAAGCGCATGATTAACTGCCGCGCAGACCTGAACCAGTTGGTTCCCTTCAAATACGACTGGGCCTGGCAAAAATACCTGGATGGATGTGCCAATCACTGGATGCCACAGGAAATCAACATGACCGCTGATATCTCCTTGTGGAAAAGCCCGGGTGGTTTAACCGACGATGAGCGCCTGATAGTGAAACGCAATCTGGGTTTCTTCTCCACGGCTGACTCGCTGGTAGCGAATAATCTGGTACTGGCGATCTACCGACTTATCACCAATCCCGAGTGTCGCCAGTACATACTGCGTCAGGCCTTTGAGGAAGCCATCCACACCCATGCCTACCAGTATTGCATCGAATCACTGGGCATGGACGAGGGGGAAATATTCAATATGTACCATGAGGTTCCTTCCGTAGCGAAGAAGGCCTCATGGGGATTGAAATACACCAAAGCCCTGAGCGATCCCGGTTTCAAAACCGGCACTTTGGAAAATGACCAGGCTTTGTTGAAAAATCTCATTGCATTTTACTGTTGCCTAGAAGGCATGTTCTTCTATTGTGGATTCACGCAAATCCTTTCAATGGGCCGGCGCAACAAGATGACCGGCACCTCTGAACAATTCCAGTACATACTGCGTGATGAGTCCATGCATTTAAATTTTGGCATCGACATGATCAATCAGATCAAACTGGAAAATCCACAGCTTTGGAATGAGCAGATGAGGGAACATGCAACACAGATGATCTTGCAGGCGATCCAACTGGAAATCGAATACGCCCGCGATACGATGCCACGCGGTGTTTTAGGTATGAACGCGGCGATGATGGAGGAATATCTTAAATTTATTGGCAATCGCCGACTGATCCAAATTGGTTTACCAGAGCAATTCCGGGACGTAGACAACCCCTTCCCCTGGATGTCAGAAATCATGGACCTGCGAAAAGAGAAAAACTTTTTCGAAACACGGGTAATCGAATACCAAACCGGAGGTGCCTTATCCTGGGATTAACATGGAACTCGAAGCCAGAACGCGTGGTAATAGAGGAATTAAGGCATGAGTGACAACAAGTACTCGCAGAATGATCCAGAACGCACGTTAATAACACTGGAGCAACTGAGTCAGACAATCGAGGTCATGACCAGCGTCGTCAATCGCCTGCGCAAGCATTTAAGCGAACAGCTTAAGGCGCAAATTGCAGAGCGGGACAAAATGGTTGCTAGCGCCAACACCGTTAGAGAGAATAATCCACTTGCGGCGGATCAAACCTTAGATAACAGTTTGAAACCGGAATCCGGGAAAGAAAGTTTTGTTGTGGAAGTTACTCAACAGGAGACAGAACCTGTCAAAAAGAACAGCAAAATTCTCCATTGATATCCGTTATTTTCTCCGCGCGGAACGGCTCTGTTCTGCACTGGCAAACAGGATTTTGTTCTTCACCACACCGTTCAGCACATTAGCCTCCATACCAGGCTGTGGCATGAGCCTCCTCTCGGTCGGCTCGGAGTTCCCAGGCCAGTATGATTCGCCTCTTTCAGCGCAATGAAAATCGGGGCACTGGTGCTGGCAGCTGGGTTCAGCAATCGCTTTGGCACTATCAAGTTGTGTGCCCATCTCGGAGATGGTCGGACTGTTTTTCAACAGACGCTTGATCGCCTCTCAGCTGCAATACCTCACATTGAAGTAGCAACCCGCGAAGACGTTGCCCCACTGATTGATGGCTACGCAGAAAATATCCATGTATTTGATGGTGCCGAACAGGGAATGGGATCCACACTAGCCCATGGTATTCAATATTTTAAGGACTGTCATGGCTGTCTAATCTGTCTGGCAGATATGCCCTATGTCGAATCGAAGACCTATGCCCAACTCGCTGGCGAGTTAAGAGCTGACAATATCATTATCCCTGTCTATCAGGATAAGCCGGGTAATCCAGTTGGATTCGGCGCCAACTTTTTTCCTGAACTGGCACTCCTCAGCGGCGATCGGGGTGGCCGCAGCGTAATTGAAAAACACGCCCCTAGCGTGGTCCACCTGCCGGTGGATGATCCAGCAATACTCTATGACATCGACACACCAGAAGACTTATCACGCCTGGCGGATAAATTCCCGAAGGGTAACTGAAATTGTCAGTTACGGTGTTTTATCTCCCCATACCACTACAGATTCAACCAGCACATTCGGTGTATCCGCCAGCATTCCAGCAAATCCGCTGACACCGCTCCCATTTATTGCATGGTGCAACACTTTAGCCATACAATAATTCGATAGTTTCAGGTTGCTAGTGAGCATGAAGAAAATAAAACACGAAAATGAATTGCTGAAAGAGGCCATCAGGGTGGGCACACGCTATTTTGAAGCGCGTGGGGCCGGGAAGTTCGAGGGCAATGATCATATCGATATGAAAACACGTGCTATCTATCTATTGCTTACTAAAGATAAAGTCATTCAGCCCCTTGCCACCAAGGATGAAAACGTCAAAAACATGCGGCACAAACTGGCAATCTGGATTTCAAAGAATCTGCCATCTGACCACCAATTGTTACAATGATATGAAGGGTAGCTGCATGGCACAAATTCGCCTTACATTGTGCAAATTCCTCTTATTTTCCTTGTCACTGGTCCAAAGTGTTGCGGTGGTAGCAGACGCTGTTAGCGCGCAGGCTGCGATGGAGAGTGCAACAAATCCCCTGCTGCTACTCAGCTCTTCGCAAGGCGATATCTACCTGGAATTGTTTCCCGGCGAAGCACCAAACAATGTGGCTACCTTTATAGCCCTTGCCGGAGGGGAAAGCGAGTTTGAGGATCCTGAGACACAAACCAGCCAGAATCCTCAATACTTCGATGGCATACGATTCCATCGAGTGATTCGGGATTTTGTAATCCAGGCTGGAAGCCCGTCCTATCATGTATTAGGCGCACCCGAGACAGTACTTGCAGACGAGATCAATGCCAACGCCCTGGGTCTCGATCAGATGCCCGTGTTAAATCCAGATGGCACATTTCATGAATTCTTAAATATAGTAGACAAGGCCGATTTCGAAACCCGAATACTCGAGCCGCTATACCAAAAAATGCGTATAGCCTCAAACGATGAGATACTGCGAAGGCAATACGAAATTCTGGAGGAGCTACAGGGACTCACGGTCAAGTCAGCATATGAAAACCAGGGCTATGAATACACCAATCGAATGCGATCCCGTTCAATCACACGCGGTGTAATAGCCCTGGCAAACACCGGACCCAACACCAATGGCGCGGAATTTTTTATCAGCCTGCAGGATGCCAATTGGCTAACGGGTAAGTACACTGTAATAGGAAAAGTAGTAGAAGGCATGGAAGTGGTGGAAATCATTGGTGAGACTCCCATCGATCCTTCACGCTATTCGAGCTTAAGTACCGTAATCTATTCAATACGTCA
This sequence comes from Gammaproteobacteria bacterium, assembly GCA_002726655.1. Classification (GTDB taxonomy): domain Bacteria; phylum Pseudomonadota; class Gammaproteobacteria; order Pseudomonadales; family Azotimanducaceae. The sequence goes on along the minus strand of PBRP01000088.1, from coordinate 946 downwards.
GATTAATTAAGCTGTAGCAGAAAATATCGGAGATTTAGTCATGTCAAAAAAGAAGAAAGCAGACTCTAGCGGAACCTATGCACTGTGCATCACCACAGGACTAATTTTTGGCATAGGCTTAGGCCCTGTCCTCGGTAGTGTTCCTATCTTCGCCACCGTGGGCATAATTGGCGGTGCTGCTGCAGGGTACTACTTTACACACCAGAAAAAACGCGGGAATAAGCACTAGTACCTCGATCAGGGTTAATTTTGAGTTACAGGATAGTAGAGCTGTGAAACTAGAAAAGAAAAGCCAATGGTTGGTGATTCCGAACCGACTTAAGCCATTTAGCCTGTTTTGCTTTGGTCTTTTTATACTGCCCAGCTCATTCGCTCAGTCTCAATCTCTTCTGGAAGCTGAATTCGATTCTATCTTCACTCCGCTGGAGACGGTTCGCAACACCAATTGTTCAAGGGCTGTAAACTGGCAGGAAGGAAATCCCTCTGCATTAAGCGATGAGCAGACAGCATTATTCAGGCGGGCCTATGTCGCCGCGCTGAATTCGGATGAAGATGTGCTTAAATCGGTGGTATCAGATAACACCTATTACCAGGATCTGTACGGCTTTATTAATAGTTTGAAGACACTAGCCTTGAATAAGGAAGGCATTATGTTTTTGTACCAGCAGCGCTTTGACCAAAATATCAGGCAACACCGATTGATCACCGAGAGATTCGATGGCTTCGAGCCTGATGTATTGGTCAACATCGTCTGGTGCAGTATTTCTGCAGATAACGGTGACACTCGACAAACGGGAGGCTTTGCATACTTGAGTCTCATCGATGGCGAGTGGAAATTCCAATCTAGGTAAGAAGAAACAGAAATAGTTGCTGCAACGCCACAATGGACAGTCTGGTGAACTCCCGAAGGGCGGGCCTCTCAGCATTCATCTGCTGCGTTGCTTTC
>PBRP01000087.1 GCA_002726655.1 Gammaproteobacteria bacterium | reverse complement strand
TGAGACTCCTTTGCTTCGGTTTAAATTAGCAGAAGTGTCTCTTAGCAAACAGGGCTAGGTGGTACCATATGGGCTGACGTCACACATAGCTAAGGATCTAGCCCGCTCGATTTTAGGATACGGACAAGAACTAGCTAATTCTTTCTTATCCAGGCACTTGTGGCGGCAGAAATTGACCGGTATTGGCGGTTACTCCACCATCAACCGGAATGACGGCTCCATTAACAAATGATGCCTCATCCGAGACCAGGAAATTTATCACACTCGCGACTTCTTTCGCCTCCCCCCAGCGCCCGAGCGGAATATGCGATCTTAGGCCCTCGCGAATTTCATCAATTTCGTTAATTGCCGCGGTCATGCCAGTCTTGATCGGTCCCGGACAAACAGCGTTGACACGAATACCATGCTGCGCAAGGTCGATGGACACAGCCCTGACCAGATTTACGACACCACCCTTCGCAGCATTGTATGGCCACATCATGGTATCGCCACGGATACCTGATACAGAAGCTGTGACTGCAATGGCACCACGATTCTTTTTGAGTTCAGGCAATGCGGCACGAATACCAAGCAGTACGGCACGCAGGTTGACGTCGATGATGCGATCGAACTGTTCCAGGGGAAATTCGCCGACATCACCGCTACCAGGCAAGCCCGCGTTCAATACCAGAGCATCAATGGAACCAAATTGCCCTGTGGCAGCCTGAACCATGGCCGCATTAATCTCCTGGCTGGTGATATCGCCGCTGATCGCGACAGCTCTATCGTGACTATCAGTCCAGGCCAGCTTATCCGCATCAAGGTCGACCGCAACGACAGAGCCTCCAGCAGCCAGAAACTGCTCTGCGGTCGCACGACCAATCCCGGATGCAGCACCCGTAACGACGCCAACCTTGCCGGCAAATCTTTCTGTATCCACGCTATATGTCTCCTTCATCTGTTTCAGCCACTGATCATACTATGCCTGGGTTGGAACAGGACAGACCACCAGGCTGGAACAGAATGCACAAGTTGTTTATATTCTGCCTCGCCACATTCGTAGACCGTCGATAGTTGCAGGTCAAAACCCAAGGGTTTGAATTAGTTGGCAAGCCGAATTAATAAAAGGAGATAGGAAAATGCCCATTACCATGCAGGATGTAGAACGAACGCTGAGCCAGGAACCGGTAGAATTGGCTGGCGGCTATACGGACAGGGATTCGCTGTTGTATGCAGTGGCGATCGGTATGGGCCGGGACCCGCTGGATGCCCAGGAGCTTGAGTATGTCTGCGAAACGATGGGCGACCGGGTAGTTCCCACGGCTGCAACGGTCTTATCATCAACCAACGAACCAGCACCTGTTGATGCGGACCACATAATGCTCAAGATGAATTTCGCCCTGATGCTGCATGGCGAACAGCGGCTGCAGATTCACAACCCCCTGCCACCGGCCGCCGAAACGCTTGTTTCGAATCGTACAACCGGGGTTTACGACAAGGGCGCTGACAAGGGCGCCCTGCTCACCAGTGAGACCGCAGTGAAACTTGCTGACGGTTCACCACTCTACACGCTTGGCACAACAATGTTTTTCCGTGGCGATGGTGGTTTTGGCGGCACATCGGATGGTGCACCTGTTCCCCATACACTACCAGAACGTAAACCGGATGCGATTTGTGAAATGCCCGGTCGGCGTGACCAGGCAATGATTTACGCGCTATGTGGAGACCGCAACCCGTTGCACAGGGATCCCGGTATCGCCAAGCAGGCCGGTTTTGATATCCCGATTCTTCACGGGTTATGTTCCTACGGAATGGCATGCCATGCAGTGCTTAAAACCATGCTGGACTATGATCAAACGCGTATGAAGGGGTTTGATGTCCGCTTCAGTGCACCGGTGCTGCCCGGTGAAACACAGGTGGTGGAAATGTGGCAGGATGACAATGTCATCAGCTTCAGAGTCCGGCTCAAAGAGCGTGACCTGATTTGCATCAACAATGGCAAATGCACAATCGGCTAGCTAGCAGAACACAGGGAGGCCGGTCACGTTGATCGTGGCCGGCGCCATCAACTGGACGACTGAAGTTCTCGCTTGAGTATTTTTCCCCCGGAATTTCGGGGCAATGGCTGTTCACGGTACTGTACAAATTTCGGCACCTTGAAGCCAGCCAGTTGTTCCTGGCATAGCTGACGAATAACTTCTTCTTCAATTTCCACTCCGTTTCGGGGTACAACGATTGCCAGTACCTGCTCCCCGAATATCTCGTCTGGAACACCGATAACAGCCACTTCCCCGACGGACGGGTGCTGACTTATAACCGCTTCGATTTCTGCGGGGTAGATATTTTCCTGACCCCGGATGATCATGTCTTTTTCCCGCCCCGCTATGTGCAGCCTACCCTCCTCGTCCAGGTAGCCCATATCCCCTGAGTGATACCACCCTCCCAGCATGACCTCTTCCGTGGCAGATTCGTTCTTCCAATAACCACTAAAAATCTGGGCATTTCTTATCAGTATCTGCCCAACCTGGTTGGCCGGTAAGTCATCGTCATACTCATTGGCAATCCGCAGCTGGGTCGTGGCGTTGGGCAGGCCGCAGGAGGTTGGCCTTGCGAGTGCATCCACTTCGACGGTGCCGCCATTGCACTCGGTCATACCGTACCCTTGAACTTGTGGCGCGTGGGGAAGCGCTTCGCTGATTCTGTTGATTACTGCGGCCGGGGTGGATGATCCTCCATAGAATACAACCTGAATCGAGGAAAGATCATATTTTGAGAAATTCGGCGAAGCAACAGCCAGGGCCCAGATAGAGCCCAACGCAAAGAGATTAGTCACCTTATGTTCCTGTACAGCCTCGAGCAGCTCATCAATTTTCCAGTGCTTCAGAAATATGCATTTGGTTCCATTATAGAAACCACCAAGAAATGATTTACAGCCACCCGTATAGTGCAGGGGAATAGGAATACACAAAACCTGCGCAGGCTGACCACCGGCCGGTGAGATTCGCGCTCTAAGAAAAGAATAGATAAGAGAGCGATGACTGTTAACCGCCCCCTTCGCGCGACCGGTTGTACCGGCAGTAAAAAAAATAAATGCAGGGTCTGTCTCTTCAACATAACGAAACGGCATCTCTTCCGGTACTGGTCCATGCGTTAAGGCAGAAAAAGGCTGTACGCCCTCGGGTAAATTGTCCCTGGTGGCAAAAATAGCTTCTAGAGAGGGGATTTCTCCCCGTATTGGCAGAACGCTATCCAGAAGGTCGGAGTCAAGCAGTATTACTTTCGGGTCCGTAAGTTCAAGCTGGTATTGAAGTTCCCGCTGTCGATACCTGATATTCATTGGACACACAATAGCTCCAATAGAGAGTGCTGCCCACACACTGATCGCAAAGGTCGGCTCAGTACCAAACAGGACAGCTACACGATCACCCGCTTCAACGCCATATTGATTACGCAGCACATGGGCAGCCTTTTTAACCGAGTCACCAAGGGCACGAAAAGAAATATTCTGCCCTTCAAAAACGATGGCTGTCTTGTCCGTATGGGCCTCGACCGCCTTTTGGAATATTTCTGCCAGACTCCGAGGTCTTTCCGGAAACTCTTTTTCCAGAGCATCAAATACTTCTTCTTGAACGATTTGCTGCCAGTTCATGTCACACTATTTGTTTAGGAATTGAATATCGGTGGGTTTATAGCTTGTCTCCAGGGCAGACGCCAGGGATTGCTCCCACAAACCACCATTTTCTAACCCGCCCAGGAGCAGCAGGCGCTAACCTGGTCTTTAGAATCAGGTCCTAATCTCTTTCACCACCAAATTCTGGTTCGCGTTTCTGCATGAACGCCTGTGCTCCCTCATGCATGTTGCGGGGAACCAGTACGGCCTGATGCTTCATTTCAAGATCCAACTGGTCGCTGAAAGTGTTGTCGTGAGCGACATCAAGTGTCCTGCGAATCCTTGTCACCGTCCCAGGAGAGGAGCGTTTTAAAACACTCGCAATACGTGCAACTTCATCATCCAACTGATCATCAGCAACACTGCTCCAGACCAGACCCCATTCCTCGGCCTCAGAAGCGCTGATGCGTTCACCCAGCAAGGTAATCCCCAATGCGCGAGCACGGCCTACGCGTCGTGAGATACTCCAGGTCGAGCCAAGGTCCGGGACAATGCCAAGTTTAGGGCTGAAAGTTGCTACAAAAAAAGCTGACTCGGCCGCAATCGTAATGTCACAGGCCAAAGCAAGTCCAAATCCACCACCAGCAGCGGGTCCATTGACCCGGGCAATGGTCGGCACCGGGCAATCCATAATCGCGCGCATGGCGCCATTGAAAGGATCGCTCTCCGCTTCGGATTGTTCTGTGTTTTTGTCCTGGCCTTCAACCAGAATTTCACCCGGATTTTCAGCAACCTGTCCAAGATCAGCACCCGCACTAAACCCCCGCCCTGCGCCGGTCAGCACCACAACACGGATGCTTTCGTTAGCAACAACATTTGCCAATGCTTCACTGATGCCATTCATCAGGTCATTGGTCATGGCATTCATTGCGGCAGGACGATTCAACGTAATCGTCATAATACCATCAGTTTCCGCATACAATACGGGATTGGATTCATCCATTTAGGTGGACTCCTTGTCGTCTTAGATGTTGTCTTAGGTAAAAACCTGGGCTTACATGATAATACACGAACGCTGAAGTCACTCTACGGAAATATCCTGGTCTATGAAAACTGCCCTCACCACGCTCCAGGACACTTTCGGTTTTGATCAGTTTCTCCTGCACCAGGAAGAGGTTATCTCCACCCTGATAAATGGTGATGATGCCCTGGTGCTGATGCCCACGGGCGGCGGGAAATCCCTTTGTTACCAGATTCCAGCGATAGTACGCAATGGATGTGGTGTTGTCGTTTCCCCATTAATCGCACTGATGAAAGATCAGGTCGATGCCCTGCTAGCACTAGGCATACACGCTGGCTTTCTCAATTCCACACTGGACCAATTTGAAGCAAATCAAATTGAAGATGCCTTGCTTGATGGAAGCCTGGATTTACTTTACATCGCACCGGAAAGACTGCTTCAGGAACGTACCCAGCACTTACTCAGGCAGGCTGACATCAGCCTTTTTGCAATAGATGAAGCGCATTGTGTGTCCCAGTGGGGTCACGATTTTCGTGCTGACTACCTTGAGCTGAACATGTTGCACGAAGAATTTCCCGACGTACCAAGAATAGCCCTCACAGCGACGGCTGACGTAAGGACGCAACAGGAGATCATCTCCCGGCTTGATCTGGGCGATGCACGCCAGTTCCTGGCTGGATTTGATCGGCCGAATATCCGGTACACCATCACCGCCAAACACAACCCACGCAATCAGCTGCTTCGCTTTCTAAAGGACAGCCACCAGGATGAGGCGGGCATTATCTACTGCCTGTCTCGAAAAAAAACGGAGGAAACCGCTACATGGCTGCAGGACCAGGGATTTAACGCCCTCCCCTATCATGCGGGGCTCGGTTCTGAAAAGCGGGCGACCCACCAATCCCGTTTTCTTCGTGAAGATGGCGTCATCATCGTCGCCACCATTGCCTTTGGAATGGGTATTGATAAACCCGATGTACGATTTGTCGCACACCTGGACTTGCCTAAAACTATCGAATCCTACTACCAGGAAACTGGCAGAGCAGGTCGTGATGGATTACCTGCCGACGCATGGATGGTTTACGGCATTCAGGACGTTATTAAACTACGCCAGATGCTGGACAATTCTGATGGCAGCGAAGCGCATAAAAGGGTTGAGCAACACCGTTTGAATGCCATGCTGGGTTTGTGTGAAATTACCTCTTGCCGAAGGCATGCGATGCTCATGTACTTTGATGAAGATTCACCCGAACAGTGTGGTAATTGTGACTCATGTCTCACTCCCGTGGATACATGGGATGGTACAGATTCTGCGCGCAAAGCGCTTAGCGTTATCCATCGAACAGGGCAGCGATTTGGTGTAAATCATCTTGTTGATGTTCTGCGAGGCTCTGAAAACAACAAGGTTTTCCAGTTTGATCATCACAAGCTTCCCACCTATGGTATTGGTACAGAACTGGATGTGAATCAGTGGCGATCGGTCTTTCGCCAGCTCATGGCCCGGGGCTATATCAGCGTTGACCTGGATCGATACGGTGGCATCAAACTGGAAGAAAAGTGTCGGTCATTACTGCGAGGTGAAGAGCAAATTGAGCTGCGCAAAGACATCCGGAAGGTAGCCGCCGTTAAGCAGACAAAAGCACCCCTGCCAGATGATATTGATATTGGTCTCTGGGAAGCGCTCAGGGAATGTCGTCGCCGACTGGCTGAAGAACAAGGTGTGCCTCCTTATGTTGTTTTTCACGACAGTACACTTCAGGCCATGGCAGGATTGATGCCAAAGGACCTGGATGAATTTGGCGAGCTATCGGGCGTTGGCAAGAGAAAGTTGGAAAAGTATGGGCTGACTTTCCTGGAGGTGATTCATGGTGAATACTAAACCAGGATACCTTAAGCGCTTTAAGGGTAAGCGGTGCAGATCATGAACTACCATAATTATAAGCAGGTATGCTGTTTTGCACTGACCATTGCACTCTGTAGTGCAAATACCTACGCTGAGCAGACGACTAAGGGCGATTCAATGAACAAAGTAACCTACGAAGAAAATCTGCAGTTATCAGCCGATTCGGCCTGGCAGGTATTGGCAGATTTTGGTGGCTTCCTCAAATGGGCGGCCTCGGGCTCAATAGAACTCGAGGGAGAAGGACCCGGTATGATTCGAAGACTCAACATGGACGGTGCACCGGGGATCACAGCTGAACGCGCAGATGTTATTGACCATGAGACCAGAACCCTGGTCTACACCCTTGTTGAAGGGAACCCGATCGGCATGGCCAGTTACAGGGCACGAGTCCAACTTCACGCCGTGGGCGATAACGCCTGCAATATAACCTGGCTGGGTGAATTTACCGCTATTGATGGCGCGGATCCTGACGAGGTTACAACAGCACTAAAAGGTGCCTATGTGGGTATGACGAAGGCGCTGGTCGCCTATGTCGTGCATTAAAAGCGCTGGGGCCCGAGTAATACTCTGACCCCATTTACTTGCGACAAGCCTAGACCAGCCAGCGTGGAACCGGCGGATAGATGCTGTATTCACATACGCCATAACCGCGCTCGCCGGTCTCCTCAATTTCCATATCGAAGAAGGGCTCATAACAGTCAAGCCGATTTTCCAGATCATTTTCAGCCCGGTCCCAGAGTTTTACCTGACCGTACTTTCGACCCGTTCGGATATGTATCATTTCGTCATTGGGCAGAACAATTTCATAGCGAAAGTTACATGCAGTGCGGCCATCATCCTCGAGCAGGACCTGGCCACGTGCTTCCTTGATGTGTTGCGTCCCGCCTTCCTTTGTCGAGACGAAGCCCGAACCGTCGCCAGGCAGTTCCGGGTAACCGGGTGGTGGTGGTGCCAGAAGGCCATGCACGTTCAGGTGCATCGAATCGCTCTGGAAGGACGGCCAGAAGTGTGCCTTTCTGGCGGCGATTTCCCATTCCCAGGCGGGCTCTTCGGCGAATCGATAGGACCAGGAGTGATCGCGGTGTGAGTAGCAATCGATCTTGCGCACATCGCCCTTATTTGGCCCGCCTCGGATCTCGAATTCACCGGTGCAGTGCATACCCTGCTCGTTATGCCCGCCCATGAATGTCGCAAAGGGGTTATCCTTATGATCGAAGTAGTCAAACATGGGGAAACGACCCGTATAGGTCAGATCGAACCCGAAGCGTGGGCCATCCATTTTGATGCGGATCACTTCCTGTGGCTTGACCACCTCATATGTCAGTACGCCATCGCTCCAGGGACCCTTGTCAGGATCCTGAGTCAATGGAAACTTGTTCCCGTATTGCTGCTGCACCCCATCAATGATGTAGAGGGCTTCAAATCGCCCGAAACCCTGATCGCTCAGATGGAAGTGATTGATACCGAAGATGTTCGCCACCGGGTCAACTGTACTCACCCAGAGTGTGTCGCCCCAGAGCTTACCCGAATCAGGGTTTGGTGACGGGTGACGGTATTCATCCTCATCTTTCATTGGCATGATCTATTCTCCTAAATATGTAGGTCAACGAAGCCAGCTGACAGCTAGCACTTCGGGATCGAATATACCTCAATTCGCTTTGGCTTGCGCCCCTCTGACGCCGGGTGCAGCCAGAGTATTACTCTGGTACTTTACTCTGACGCCGTTTACTCTATTCTGACATCGTTCCTATAACTTTTGGAAAAAGACGTGCAACCTNCACACGCCACCCATGCTGGCTGGCCAAAGCGATATAGCATGATGAGCTGGTTACTCGCGGCACTGCTGCTGTGTTATATCGACCGCATCCTGATTTCCCTTGCAGCCATCGAAATGCAGCGGGAATTTGCCTGGTCGGATAGCGACAAGGGCCTGGTGCTGTCCAGTTTTTTTATGGGTTACCTGGTCATGCAGATGCTTGGGGGGCTGCTATCCAATCGGTTCGGCGGAAGAAATGTCTTTCTGGCGGCGGTCCTGCTCTGGTCCCTGTTTACGATCCTTACGCCCCTTGCTGCCTATGTGTCATTTACGGCCCTGGTGGTCGTACGCTTACTGCTTGGTGTTGGCGAGGGGGCTGCCTACCCATCTGCGTACAATCTGATTCACAGCTGGATGCCCCTGAAGGAAAGATCATTGTCGATCGGCCTGATCTCTGCGGCCGCCTCGGTGGGTACCGTCGCGGCCTTACTGACCACTGGTAAGCTGATCGAGTGGTTCGGGTGGCAGTTTGTTTTTTATCTGTTTGGAAGTTTAGGATTTGTCTGGGCTCTGTTCTGGGTGATGAGAGTTCCATCGGTTCCAATTACTCCCAATAGTCAGCAGCCTCAGGAACTGACATCATCTGTTGCTGAAGAAAGAGGGCCAATTCCCTGGAGAGTCCTATCGAGCCACCCTGCGGTGCTAACGATCTACCTGGTGGGCGCTTCGGCTGCCAGCATTTCCTTCACCATGGCGAGTTGGATGCCCAGTTATTTCGTCGACACCTTTGCACTCTCTATTTCGGAGGCCGGGTTCTATTCCATGGTGCCCTGGGCTCTGGCCACGGTTGCCACCCTGGTNGCAGGCCGATATGCCGACCAGATGATAAATTCGGGAATGCCACCGATTCGCGTTCGCCGGCAGCTGGCACTGAGCGGATTTGCACTGGCTGCTGCGTGTTGTATAGGTATTACCATCGCGACCTCTTCGGCCACTGCACTACTGGCATTTTGTGGCTTGTTTGCTGGCCTGGGCATGTTGGTACCCGGCTATATGCCTGTTCCAGGAGAGCTTTTGCCTGTGCATGGCGATGTGCTCTACGGCTTCATGGCTGGTATAGGTTCCATTACCAGCGCGGGGCTGGTCGCTCTGGTTGGTATTCTGCTTGAGAATACCGGGTCCTACGATATGCTTTTCTACCTGATCGCCATTCTGGCAGTTGCAGCAATAATTCTATTTTACTTCTTTGCCCAGGCGACCCCCATTGAGGTTGATGAAGCCAGTTAATCGAACCGTGGCTTTGATCTTGAAATCACACTGACGTGGCGATACCGCCACCGATCAACTATGCTGGTCAACCGCCTTTGCACTGCAGCCCGGCATCAATCAAGGTGATTTCCCGTGGCGCACCGAGCACTCAGGCGGAATGGTGCGAGCCGAATCGCTCAGAAAACCAATAAAGTGACGGCCAGAAATAGGGAGTGGCATCAGACCATGACTGTACACGAGGATCCATCGATCCGTTCGTTCATCGAGGAACGGCTGTTACCACTCTCAGGTGGTCGAAACTTCAGGGACCTGGGTGGATTTAAGACTGAAGACGGCGGGCGGGTCCGCTGGGGACAGCTGTTTCGCTCGGCGACACTGACCTACCTGACAGACCAGGACTATGAGTATCTGGCCCACCTCAAAATCACAACAGTTTGTGATCTCCGCGACAGCAAAGAACGGCGGGTTGAGCCAACCAACTGGCGGGCTGAACCCAGCCCAGGATTTGTCACCTGGAACTACACCGCGAAGAGCACCAACCATTTCTCAAATTCATCACCCAATGAAAATGTCGAACCAGGTCAGGTCCGCGAACGCCTCCTGCAGTCCTACCCGAACATGTGGAGTAAGCATGCTTTGCACTTTGCAGGCGTCTTTGCAGAACTCGCTGACGGTAATACGCCGCTGGTATTTCACTGCTTCAGCGGCAAGGACCGCACCGGCCTTTGCGCGGCCCTGATACTGACCGCTCTCGGCGTCGAGCGGGATCAGGTCCTGCGAGACTATGCTCTCTCGGAGCACTGCGTCGACTACATGGCTATCTACACAGACCCGGATGACTCTAATCAACTAGCCCCCTACCCTTACCTCGCCGGCCTGCCTCCACATCTGTTGGCAGTCGCCTTACGCTCGGATCCGGATTATCTCGAAAGCGCGTTCCAGCATCTCGAAACCGAGTACGGCAGCGTCATGGGTTATGTCCGTAAAGAACTAGGAGTCACTCAAAACAAGCTTGAGACAATACGCCGAAACCTGCTGAAGTAATCACCGCAAGCCAGATCCCAACCAGGTATTGGCGAACTTAACGATAGCCGAGTATTCTATCGTCAGCATTAGGAAATATAACTGGATCGATCAACTGGAAATTGGTTTAACCTAGGTTTAGTTAAATCTGACCATTGTAGTGACCTGAGCTTCATTTCTCACGTACCGCGATCTGCCGGAATGAGGATGTGAAATATGGCTGTGTACACGACAATACTTGAGAACATCAACTCTGGCAGTCTGGCGCTGGTTGGCGGCAAGGGTGCAAACCTTGGCGAGCTGGTTAGTGCAGGCTTGCCAGTGCCGAGAGCATTCTGTATCACCACTGATGCTTATCGCAGTTTCGTCGATGAAAACGCTATTGCTGAACCCTGTGTGACGTCAGCCCATATGGCACCACCTAGCCCTGTTTGCTAAGAGACACTTCTGCTAATTTAAACCGAAGCAAAGGAG